>JAEYYJ010000014.1 GCA_023430845.1 Pseudomonadota bacterium | reverse complement strand
ATCCGATTCCCGCAAAGATCAGTTTTGTGGCTAACGTCGCCCAGTTCACGCCCAAGACGGTTGAGACTGAGGAAGAGCGGCAGAAGCTCATGTTCCGGGTCAAGGCGCAGATCGCGCCGGATCTGCTCAAGAAGTACATCCAGCACGTAAAGACCGGGCTTCCGGGTGTGACCTATGTCCGATTGTCCCCAGAGGCGCAGTGGCCAGCGAACCTGCAGGTGAAGATGCTGCCATGAGTGCTCCGTCGGACGCGCCGTCTCTTGCGCCGGCCGTGCGCATCGAGGGTGTCAGCCTTTCCTATGGCAAGACCCGCGCTCTCGATGGGATCACGCTCGATCTTCCGTCCGGATGCATGGTCGGCCTGATCGGCCCGGACGGCGTCGGCAAATCGACGCTGCTCTCCCTCGTCTCCGGGGCTCGCGTCCTCCAGGAGGGTCGCATCGAGGTCCTCGGTGGCGATATCGCCGACCCACGGCACCGCCAATCCACCTATACGCAGATCGCGTACATGCCGCAGGGATTGGGCAAGAACCTTTACCCGACGCTCTCGGTTTTCGAGAATGTTGACTTTTTTGGCCGCCTGTTTGGGCACAACAGACGTGAACGCAATCGCCGCATTGCGCAGCTTCTTCAGCGCACAGGTCTGGCGCCCTTCGCGGAGCGCCCGGCTGGCAAACTGTCGGGCGGTATGAAGCAGAAGCTCGGTCTGTGCTGCGCCTTGATTCATGATCCGGATCTGTTGATCCTCGATGAGCCGACCACGGGCGTTGATCCTTTGTCTCGACGTCAGTTCTGGGAATTGATCGACGATATTCGCAAGGACCGCGCAGGCATGAGCGTGATCGTTGCCACCGCGTACATGGAGGAAGCCGAGCGCTTCGACTGGCTCGTCGCCATGGATGCCGGCCGCATTCTGGCAACCGGCAATCCGGCCGATCTGCTGCAGGAAACCGGCACGCAGAACCTCGATGCAGCCTTCATCTCCCTCCTGCCGGAAGAAAAGCGCAGAGACCATCATAAGGTCGTCATTCCCCCGCGCACGGCCGGTGCCAACGATGAAATCGCCATCGAGGCCGAACATCTCACCATGAAGTTTGGCGACTTCGTCGCCGTCGACAACGTCAGCTTCCGCATTCCGCGCGGCGAGATCTTCGGCTTTCTCGGTTCGAACGGTTGCGGCAAGACCACCACCATGAAAATGCTGACCGGGCTGCTGGCCGCTTCCGAGGGCACGGCGAAGCTCTTCAGCCACGAGGTCGACCCGAAGGATATCGATGTACGCCGCCGGGTCGGCTACATGTCGCAGGCCTTCTCCCTCTACACGGAGCTGACCGTTCACCAGAACCTGGAGCTTCATGCGCGTCTGTTCAGTATGAGCCCCGAGACCGTCCCGGGGCGCATTGCTGAGATGGCTGCGCGCTTCGAGCTTGGCGACATCATGGACGCACTGCCCGACGACCTGCCACTCGGCATCCGGCAGCGATTGTCCCTTGCCGTCGCGATGATCCACGCGCCCGATATCCTCATCCTCGATGAGCCGACCTCTGGCGTTGATCCGGTGGCGCGCGACGCCTTCTGGCAGATCCTCTCGGATCTCTCGCGCAAGGACCGCGTCACGATCTTCGTTTCGACGCACTTCATGAATGAAGCCGAGCTTTGCGATCGCATCTCGCTCATGCACGCGGGCAAGGTGCTCGTCAGCGACACGCCGGCCGGCATCATCAAGAGTCGTTCCGCGCAGTCTTTGGACCAGGCTTTCATCGCCTATCTCGAGGAAGCCATCGAGCAGCAATCGCCTGCTCGCGCGCCGCCGGTCAAGGCTGAGAGCACGGCACCGAATGAGCCTGCACAGATCTCGGCAGCGCGTGCCAGCCTGCCGTTTCTGGATTTACGCCGCACGCTTGCTTACACGCAGCGCGAGGCCCTGGAACTCCGGCGCGATCCGATCCGCGGCACGCTCGCCATCCTTGGCACACTCATCCTGATGTTTGTCATGGGCTACGGCATCAACATGGATGTCGAGAACTTGTCGTTCGCCGTTCTTGATCGCGACGACACGACCGTCAGTCGTGACTACGCTTTGCAGATATCCGGATCGCGCTTCTTCACGGAGAAGTCCCCGATCAGGGATTACGCCGATCTTGATCGCCGGATGACGAACGGCGAGATCAGTCTGGCCATCGAGATCCCGCCCGGCTTCGCGCGCGACGTCGCGCGCGGCAAGGATGTGCAGATTGGTGCCTGGATCGATGGTGCCATGCCAATGCGAGCCGAGACGGTCCGAGGCTATGTGCTGGGAATGCACACGACTTGGCTGACACAAAAGGCACGTCAGAAATACGGCGAGGCGGCTGTAGCCGGGGCCTTCAACCTGGAGATCCGCTATCGCTACAATCCAAGCATTGAAAGCCTGACCGCCATGGTACCGGCTATCATCCCGATCCTGCTGATGATGATCCCGGCCATGCTTGCAGCGCTGAGCGTTGTTCGCGAGAAGGAACTCGGCTCGATCATCAATTTCTACGTCACCCCGGTGACCCGCATGGAATTCCTGATCGGCAAGCAACTGCCCTATATCGGCCTCGCCTTCCTGAATTTTCTCATGCTGGCAGCCTTTGCCGTGTTCATCTTCGGTGTATCACTTACAGGTAGCTTCCCGACGCTTGCGGCCGCGGCATTCCTCTACGTCATCTTTACGACGGGCATGGGGCTCGTCATCTCTGCCTTCATGAAGAGTCAGATCGCAGCCATCTTCGGCACTGCGCTCATCACGCTCATTCCGGCTGTGCAGTATTCCGGACTGATCGATCCCGTCTCGTCCCTCGAGGGCGCAGGCGCCCTTATCGGGAAGATCTATCCCACCACCTATTTCGTCACCATTGCGCGCGGCACGTTCTCCAAGGGTCTGGGATTCAGCGATCTTGGATCATCGTTCATCCCGCTGTTTATTGCGGTGCCCGTGATCTATGCCCTCGGGGCGCTTCTTCTCAAGAAGCAGGCGCAGTGACACCATGCGCATCGCCAACATTCTCAATCTTGGCATCAAGGAACTGCGGGGTCTGGCACGCGATCCGATCCTCCTGGTGCTCGTTGCGTACTCCTTCACGCTGTCGATCTACACGGCGGCCACGTCCAGCCCGGAGACGCTCAACCGCGCCGCCATTGCGATCGTGGATGAGGATCATTCCCCCGTATCCTCACGCATCATCACCGCCCTTTACCCGCCCTTCTTCGTGCCGCCCAAGCTGATCAC
>JAEYYJ010000449.1 GCA_023430845.1 Pseudomonadota bacterium | reverse complement strand
GGCGAGCTGGCGCAGTCGCGCCTGTTCGTGATCGGACACAGCGAGGGGGCGCTGATCGGAACGCTCGCGGCCCGGCGAGCGGATGTCGCTGGATTGGTGCTGCTGGCCGGGGCGGGCGAGAGCGCCGATCGCATTATTGCCCGGCAGCTGGCGGCGGCTGGCGTTCCCCAAGGACTTCAAACGGAATCCGGGCGCATTGCCGAACGTCTTCGTGCCGGGCAGCCTGTGACGGACGTGCCGAACGATCTTCTCTCGCTCTACCGGCCGAGTGTGCAGAACTATCTCATGTCCTGGCTGTCGCTCGATCCCGCGGCGGAGCTCGCCAGGGTGCGCGGCGCAGTGCTTATCTTGCAGGGGACGACGGACCTGCAGATCCTGCCGGACGATGCGCGGCGTCTGGCCTCGGCGCGGCCCGATGCGAAGCTCGTGCTGATCGACGGCATGAACCACGTGCTGAAGGAAGCGCCGCTCGATCGACGCGCGAACTTGAACACCTACATCAAATCCGATCTGCCGCTGGCCCCCGAACTGCTGCCGGCGATAGCCGAATTCATCAGCGGCTTGTGATCATCCCGGCGCTGGGCCGCTCGTGCAGCGTGCACGTGCGAGCTGCGCCGTCGTGCGCTCCTCGAATGCCTGTCCATGCAGCGGCGCCCTCACCACGATGAGGCCGCGGTTTTCCGGCGCCTGGATGCGCGAGGGATCGAAATTCGGCGCCGTGCCGATGCCGAACAGATTGAGCAGCGTCGCCTTGGTCGGCTCGATCACGAGCGTCACCTCCGGCTGGCGAAGCGCTGCCGCGGCGACGGCATAGTAGTTGTCGCCATGCGAGGTGTAGATCGCGAGGCTCCAGCCAGGATCGGGTAACGTCGCCGTCACCGTCACCAAACCCTCGGCAAGATCGAAGGGGCACACGGCGAGCTGATGCGCCGGATCATTGTACGGGAGCAGTTCGTTGCCCGGCGTGATCGCGGGAATGATGCGCATGGTATTGAGCGGAAGGCCCGCGCTCACACGCTCAAATGCGGTGGCCGCGCCGAGGTAGGGAATGGCAAGCGTCGAGGCAATGTGTACGATGCCGCCCGTGACGAGCGCGACGAGCAGAATGTGCAGGCTCACACGCGGCAACATTCTCAGCATGAGAGCCTCCGCACGGCCGGAAGCTGGACCTGTGTTTCCTCATCCGTGGCGCCACCCGCTGTCGCATCGTGCGGGTCTTCGGCCTGGAGCACGAGCGTGAGACGGCCGGCGCCGCCGGTTGGCAGCCAGTTGCCGGGCCGCGCCGAGCGCGCGAGGTGGATGGCGACGCGGCCGGATGGCGTGCGGAGCGCCGTATCCGAGCTGAAGGAATGCCGTCCTGCATCATTGCGGATGAGCTTGCCGCTCGCGTCGAAGACCGCGACGCTCCACCAGCCGCGCGAGGGCTCAGCGCCTTCGAGAACATATTCGCAGGAGGAATGGAGGGGGCGGCCTTCGCTGTCCTCAGTGGCGTGATAGCGGGCGATCAGCGAGGTCGAGACTGGCAGCAGGGCATGGCGCACGAAATGCGCGCGCGTATACGGGTCGGCATCAAGGCGCCCGGCGGATGTCCAATGCGTCCAGGGGCCGTGCACTTCCGTCGTCAGGGCTGAGCCGCGCTCGACCATCATCCAGGTGGCACTAAGGCCGCCGCCGACCGCGATCAGGACAAAGAGCAGCATGTTCAGCATGGGCGTATGCTCATCGCTGGCGCTCGGCTGGAGGGCGGACGGCGCTCGCCGGTTCGAAGTAACGGTTGGTGCTCAAGGGATCCGCGCGGCGGCCAGCGGGGGGCGGCGACTTCGAGCCGGGCGCGGATGGCGCTGCCGGTCGGCCGGAGCCAACCCCGTCAGGCCGCTCGGTGGCAAGACGCATTTCCTCGCCGAGTTGGCGCAGTGTCTGGCGCGTGCGCTCGGACATGATGCCGGTCGGCGTCGCGCGCTCCGCGCTAGCAGCGCCGCCTTGCGGCTCGAGCTGGCGCAGGGCGGCAATACGCTTGCGCTCTTCGATCTGGGCGGGATGAGGATCGAGGCCGTCGATCGTCGGGATGTCGGGGCTGCTCGTCGCGATCGCCATGAAGCTGTGCCAAGCCATGGCCGGCAGGTTGCCGCCCGTGACGTCGCGCATGGGGCGGAAGTCGTCGTTGCCGATCCACACGCCTGTCACGTACTGGCCGGTGAAGCCCAGGAACCACGCATCGCGATAACCCGAACTCGTGCCCGTCTTGCCGGCCGAATGGGTGTTGTCCAGAAGCGCGCGCCGGCCCGTGCCTTCGGTGACGACAGCGTGCATCATGCGGTTCATGTTCTCGACGACGCGCGGCTCGAGCACCTGCTGTGCTGGCGGCTCGTCCTTGTCGCGGGAGTAGATGACGTCGCCGCGCGAGTTCGTGATTTCGAGAATGGCATAAGGCTTCACGGCCTTGCCGTGATTGGCGAAGTGCGCGTAAGCCGCCGTATGTTCGAGCGGGGTGATGCCCTGATCGCCGAGCGCCATGGAGCACGTCTTGCGGATGCCCTGGACACCGAGGCGGCGTGTGATCTCGATGACGCTGTCGCGCTCGTAGCGGAAGGAAAGATCGACCGCGGTCGTATTGAGTGAGCGAGCAAATGCGCTGGTCATGGTGACGCGGGCGCCACTGCCCGAGCCGCCATCGTAGTTCTTCGGCGACCAGTTACCGCAACTCGGCGACGCATCGCGCACGAGTGAGG
>JAEYYJ010000371.1 GCA_023430845.1 Pseudomonadota bacterium | reverse complement strand
TGCTGCTTGAGATGCTGGCGCTCGCCCTTGGCATTGCGCAGACGAACGTCGGCGCCCTCGCGCTGCATGACAATGCGCTCGCCGGCACCATTGTCGCCGATGCCCGTATGCGCGAGCGTCTCAGCGCGCACGGTGGGTTCGCCGGCCAGTGCCGCATCGCCTTTGCCGGGATGGCCGATTTCGATCGTGTAGCGCAGGTTGGCGAAATGCGCCATGAGACGGATGCTTGTCGGTGCAGGTCCATCGCCAGCAGCGGGCCGGCCAGCCCACAGCGCGCGGCCGAGACCGCCCTCGTCGATGAGTAGACGGCAGATCGGTCCGGTTGCCGCGGCCTGCAGGAGCCCGAGCGCGGTGAGGAGATTCGTCTTGCCGACCCCGTTCTCGCCGAGGAGGACGCTGACCGGACCGAGCGGCAGCCTGACGGCGCGCAAGGATCGGTATCCGGCAATCTCACAGGCGGTCAGTTGCATTTTTTCTCCTTAGAACGGCTCTCGCGGGAAAATCATGGCTGGCTGAAATAAGTTTTGACTATCATGGGCTTTGCCGCTGCACGGCATGAATGGATCCGGGCGGCTGTCGATCGAGAAAAGCGGCCCGGACGCCCGTAATGGCGTCCCCAACAATGGCGCAGGTATGACGCGAGGCCTACGGAAAATACGCGGAAGGCTGATGGTGTGGCGTTGCGGCCTTGGGCTGATGGCTCAGCGCGCGTAAAACACTGGCTCAAGAGAGCAAATCGGGAGGATGCGACATGGAGCGTGTTCTGATCACGGGCGCGGCGGGCGACATCGGGTCGCGGCTCAGGGTGCTGCTCAAGCCAGTCTATCGCGAGCTCGTTCTGAGCGATCGCGTGCAGCCGGCCGACCTCACGGCGGATGAGAATTTCACCGCCGCGGACCTCGCCGATGCGGCGGCTGTCGAAAGCCTGTGTCAGGGCATCGATGGCATCGTGCACCTCGGCGGCAAGTCCATCGAGGGGACGTGGGATGAAATTCTCCAATCCAATCTCATCGGCGCCTACAACTTGTTTGAGGGTGCGCGGAAGGCTGGCGTGAAGCGGATCGTATTCGCCTCGTCGAACCATGCGGTCGGCTTCTACCCGCGCACGACCACCATTCCGCCGGACGTCATTCCGAGGCCGGACAGCCGCTATGGTCTGTCCAAGGTTTTCGGTGAGGGGCTCGGCGCGCTCTATGCCTACAAGCACGGCATCGGCGTGACCTCGCTGCGCATCGGCAATGTCGCGGATGCGCCGATCGATGCGCGACGCCTGGCGATTTGGCTCTCGCCCGAGGATCTCGTGCGGCTCATCCGCATTGGTCTCGAACGGCCGGGGCTCGTGTATGAAGTCATGTACGGCGTCTCCGACAATGCGCGCTCCTGGTACGACAACAGCCCTGCTTTTGAGCTCGGCTATGCGCCCGAGAGCCGTGGCGAGGACTATGCCGAGAAAGTCCTCGCGGAGGAGCCGAAGTCGGGCAAGCATCCGGTGGCCGAGCACTATCAGGGCGGCACATTCTGCGCGGCCGAGTATTCGGCCGAGTTCGAAACGATCAAGAAGAACAACTGAGGAGTTCGATCTCAAATGCCCGAAATCAACGGCGATCGCGTACTGGCCGACCTTCGCGCGCTGAAGGCGCTCGCGCCTTATGAGAGTGGTGTGCATCGCCCTACGCTCTCGCCGGAGCACGTCGCATCGCTGAAATGGCTTGTGGGTGAACTCGGTGCGATCGGTCACGAGACCAAGATTGATGGCATCGCCAACGTGTTCGGCATCTCGAAGGCGACCGGGCCGAAGCTGCTCGGCGGCTCGCATCTCGAAAGCCAGAACCATGCCGGTTGGCTCGATGGGCCACTCGGTGTCGTCTACGCGCTCGAGGCGGCGCGTGCAGTCCATGCAGACCCGGCCTTTGCGAATTGCGCTGTCGACGTGATCGCCTGTTGCGATGAGGAAGGTCACTTCGGCTTTTTCCTGGGTAGCCGTTCGGCTGTTGGAGAAGTAGACGACGCACTTATCGACGCTTCAGTGGATCGCACGAGCGGCACTCCTTTGCGTGACGCACTCGCCGCAGCCGGTCTGCCGGGCGTGCCTCGGCATGTCATCAATCCCAAGAGCTACATCGGCTTTCTCGAAGCGCACATCGAGCAGGGCGACTGGCTCGAGGCGAACGATCTCAAGATCGGCGTGGTCACGAAGATCGTCGGCATCCGGCAGTACCTGATCACCACCGACGGCGTACAGAACCACGCGGGCACGACGCGCATGGCCATTCGCAAGGATGCCGGTGTTGCCGCTGCGCGCGTCGCTGTCGCGATCTCGGATCGGTTTCCGGCCCTTGCGGGGGAACGTACCGTTTGGACCATGGGGCGCATCACGTTCGAGCCGGGTGCGCCGGCTGTCATTCCCGGTCGGGCCGAGCTTGTTCTGCAGGTGCGCGATGCCGACAATGCTGTGCTGGATCGCCTCGAAGCCGCGGCGCAGGAGATCGTCGCGGAGGCGAACAAGAGCGGGCCATGTCGCGCCAGCATTCGACAGACGCGGCGCACGGAGCCCGCTGCCATGGCGCCGAACTTCATGGATGCGGTTCGCGTCTCGGCAGAGGCGCGCGCGCCGGGTAAGGTTATGGACATGCCGAGCGGTGCCGGCCACGACGCCATGATCTTCTCGCGGCACATGCCGTCGGGAATGCTGTTCGTGCCTTCGATCGGCGGCATCTCGCATCATTGGACGGAGAACACGTCCGATGCCGACATCGTCATGGGTGCGCGCGTGTATGTCGATGCGGTGGCGCGGTTGCTGCGGGATTGATAATCCCCTATCACCGCGCGCGGGTTTAGTCTGAGGGACGGCGGTTATCGCAAATATCAGCGTATCCGGCCGCCCCTCATCCTAACGTTCCCCCCGTGAGGACGGGGAGAAGGGATCTGCAGCGATTGCCGCGAGCTCCAAGTCAATAAAAAGAAGGGGGTCCGGGGTCTCCCCGGTTGGGGCGAGGGGCGAAAGCCCCGTCGCGACGAAGTCGCGATCACGTGTGCAGCCGCCGCTGCGCCATCAACGCGGCGAGTAACCCGAGCGCGCCGAGCACGGCCATCGCCAAGTATGCCTTAGCGCCAAATGGGCCGTAGAGCTGACCTGCGAGCAGTGTCGCGCCACCCATGGCGATGCCGGCAGTGACGCTCGCCTGCAATGCCTGTGCGGTGCCTGCGCGCTCAGCAGGAATATTCTGCGCGATGAAGTGAACGGTGCCGAGATGCGTCGCACCGAAGGTGAGCGCGTGCAGGATCTGCAAAATGATCAG
>JAEYYJ010000346.1 GCA_023430845.1 Pseudomonadota bacterium | reverse complement strand
GCACCAGCCATTCGCGGTCATCAATGATCTCGGCTTTCCCATGCGCGTGCACGACCGCATAGTTCCATGTTGGCACGGCCTTGCCGTGCGCGGCCTTCGAAGGATACCAGTTCGGTGTGATGTAGGCTTCGGGGCCCGTGTAGACGAGGAGCCCGCGGCCGTTCTTGGCGATTTCCTTCCAATGCGGATTGGCGCGCGAGACATGGCACTCGACGATGCCCAGCGCGCCTTCCGACTTGAGCACGGTCGGCAGATGCGTGACCTCGAAGCCGGCATCGCTGTTCGTGATGAGCGCAGCAAAGGGATAGGCACGCATGAGCGCGTGCTGCTCGGCCACATCACCCAGCTTGAAGTGTTCCGGAACGTACATCGTCGTCGCCCCTTGTCGTCGTTTATGAAGCTGCCTCGACGCGTGCGAGGGCGGCCTTGAGCTTGTCCTGGCGGGCTTCGAAATCCGACTGACGCTCGCGCAGCTCGTCGATCACATCTTCCGGTGCCTTTGCCATGAACTGCGGGTTGCCGAGCCGGTCCGTGACTTTCTTGATCTCGACAACAGTTTTGTCGATCTCCTTGGCGAGGCGCTTGGCTTCCGCACTCATGTCGATGACGCCGGCAAGCGGGATCGCTGCCGTCGTTTCACCGACGACGATCTGAGCGGCGCCTTTCGGTGCGGCTGTTTCGAACGTGATGGCATCGAGGCGCGCGAGGCGCTTCAGCGTTTCGTCGTGTTTGCGGGCACGCTCTTCCGTCTCGGCACTCGCGGTGACGAGGACGAGCGGCACCTTGGCGCCAGCGGGCACGTTCATCTCCGCACGCACGGAGCGGATTTCAGAAACGAGCGAGACGACCCAGCCGATCTCCGCATCCGCCTCGGGATCGGAGAGCCCGAGCAGACGCGGCCATGGCGCGAGCGCAAGCAGCGATTTGCGCGGCGGTCCGCCCTCGGCAGTGTTGGCCCACAGCTCTTCCGTGATGAAAGGCATGAAGGGATGCAGCAGCGGCAGGATCTGGTCGAGCGCCCAGGCGGCGGTTGCCCGCGTCTCCGCGACTGTGACAGCGTCATCGCCGGTCAGTAGCGGTTTTGCCAGCTCTACATACCAGTCGCAGAAGATGCCCCAGACGAACTGGTAGGCTGCGCCCGCTGCCTCGTTGAACTTGTAGGCCTTGATCGCGCTCTCGACCTCACCGGCGGCGCGTTCGGTCTCGCCTGCGATCCAGCGGTTGAGGCGGTGCTTGATCGCCTTCGGATCGAAGCCTTCGACGCGCCGGCACTCGTTCATTTCGAGGAAGCGCGCGGCATTCCAGAGCTTGGTCGCGAAATTGCGATAGCCCTCGACGCGCGCCATGGTGAGTTTTACGTCGCGGCCCTGAGTCGTCAGTGCAGCGAGCGTGAAGCGCAGCGCGTCGGCGCCGTACTTCTCGACGAGCTCCAGCGGATCGATGACGTTACCGAGCGTCTTCGACATCTTGCGGCCTTTCTCGTCGCGGACGAGGCCGTGAATGAAGACGTCGCGGAAGGGTACCTCCTTCATGAAGTGCGTGCCCATCATCATCATGCGGGCAACCCAGAAAAAGATGATGTCGAAGCCCGTGACGAGGCAGCTCGTCGGATAGAAGCGGCCGAGCTCCTTCGTCTCATCCGGCCAGCCGAGCGTCGAGAAGGGCCAGAGCGCGGACGAGAACCACGTGTCGAGAACGTCGGAGTCGCGCGTGAGCGCGACGGGCTCACCATAGTGCTTCTTGGCCTGCTCGGCGGCTTCCGCCTCGTCATGCGCGACGAAGTGCTTGCCGTCGGGGCCGTACCATGCCGGGATCTGATGACCCCACCAGAGCTGACGGGAGACGCACCAGGGCTGGATGTTCTCGAGCCAGCGGAAATAGTCGGCCGCGTACTTCTCGGGAACGAACGTCGTCTTGCCGGAGCGGACGGCGGCCATGGCGGGCTTCGCGAGCGTCGCCGCATCGACGTACCACTGGTCGGTCAGCCACGGCTCGACAACCGCATCGCCGCGCTGGGCGTGCGGGACGGCGTGCGTGTGCGGCTCGATCTTTTCGATGACGCCGAGCGCAACCAGATCAGCGACAACACGCACGCGCGCATCGAAGCGATCGAGACCGCGATAGGCCTCAGGCACGTTCTCGTTGAGCCTAGCCGTCGCATCCATGATGTTGATGACGTCGAGGCCGGTGCGCTTACCCACATCCCAGTCGTTGAAGTCGTGCGCCGGCGTGATCTTGACCGCGCCCGTGCCCTTCTCGGGATCGGCGTACGTATCGCCGACGATCGGGATCTCGCGCCCAACGAGCGGCAGAATGGCTTGTCTGCCGATGAGGTGCTTGAGCTTCTCGTTGTCCGGATGGATGGCAACGCCGGTATCACCGAGCATGGTCTCGGGGCGCGTCGTGCCGACGGTGACGAACTCATCCGGGCTGCCGACAATGGCATAGCGGACGTAGTACATGTGCCCGTTCGGATCGCGTGCCAGCACCTTGGCCAAAGCGGCGCCATCGAAGGCAACAGGATTGCCCTCCTTGTCCTTGAGATCCGGCGACCACTTGAAGGTGCCCGTGTGCTCGCGTTGCTCGACTTCGAGATCCGAGATGGCCGACTGAAAAGCCGGGTCCCAGTTCACGAGCCGCTTGTCGCGATAGATGAGGCCCTGCCGGTAGAGATCGACGAAGACCTTGAGCACGGCCTCCGACAGGCCGGGATCCATGGTGAAGCGCTCGCGGCTCCAGTCGCAGGAGGCGCCGAGACGCTTCAACTGATTGAGGATCGTGCCGCCCGACTGGGCTTTCCACTCCCAGACCTTCTCGATGAAGGTCTCGCGGCCGAGATCCTTGTACTGGATCTGCTT
>JAEYYJ010000269.1 GCA_023430845.1 Pseudomonadota bacterium | reverse complement strand
CTGCCGCCGAGCCTTGCAGGGCATGTCGCACTCGTGAAGGCGCTCGTGCTCGCGAATACGGATCTTCCGCGCGTCATCCGCTTGGCCGACGAGGCGCGCCTCCTCTCACCGGGCACGCTCGTCGAGGAGACCGCGCTCCGCCTGGCGATGGAGGGCGCGATCTCGAGCGCCGACCGGGCGAAATTCGAGGCGCTCGCATCGCGCTATTTCCGTCGCTTTCCGCGGTCGCCCTATATGAGCGCCGTCATGCGGCCGGTGGCGGCGACCATGGTGGAGCACGGCTACGGCGAGAAAGACGAGGGCGTTCGCTGGGTGCGCGGCGTGGTGCACTATCTCGATCCCCACAAGCTCGTGCAGTTTTATGCGGCTCTTGCCGAGATCGGCCTC
Source organism: Pseudomonadota bacterium (assembly GCA_023430845.1). Classification (GTDB taxonomy): domain Bacteria; phylum Pseudomonadota; class Alphaproteobacteria; order Rhizobiales; family Hyphomicrobiaceae. The sequence goes on along the minus strand of JAEYYJ010000269.1, from coordinate 19,171 downwards.
AACTCCGGCAAGCTGGCGACCACCGTCAATGCGTCACGCATGGCGCGCAAGTATGCCCGCAGCGGTTCTCCCGAAGCTGCCTGGACGCAGGCCTACGAGGGCGCGGCGCTGGCCATTGGACTTGCGCCCGAAGAGGGGCTTGCGCTTCTGAATGCCGCCGAGGCGTCCGGCATTGTTGGCCCCGTCGGCGAGCTGATCGCAAGTGCGCGTGCGATCTCACATCTCATCCGCTCGCCGCCGCAGAGCGTTCCGGCGCCGACGACCGACACGTCGAAACCTGTTCCCACCACGAAACTCATCGCCGACAAATCTCAGGCGCCTGCGCTTGCCGGCCAGAATCCCACGGCGGCCAAGGTGCAGGCGCGCATTGCTCAGATCGATAAGATGTTCAAGGATATTGACGAATGAACGTCCTTCTTCCCTCCGCTCCGTCCGGAGCCAAAAGTGTGCCGGGTGCTGGCGAGGGTGCGCAAGGGCAGCGCGATATGCCCGATGGCGATTTTGCCGCGGCGCTGGCCGAAACGGCCGGCGAGAGTGTCGAGGATGCCAGCGCTGAGGAGCCTCGGTCCAAAAAAGCCGACGACGCAGCAGTGCCACTTCGCTTCGGCCGCCATCTCGATGCCCGAGGCGGGAAGACGGGACGTGGCCGCGACGACGGCGACGCCGAGCTGCTGGTGCGCTCCGGTTTCAAGAATGAGATTGCCGCCGGGCTCCGCTCCAGGGAGGCCGGTCGCGCCGCCGAGAAGACGCAGGTGAAGGGCGTGCCGTCAGGCGAGAAGGCTGAAGCCAACGAGATGCCCGCAGCGCCGCCATCTCCCGAATTGGCGACATCGGTCGCCGCAGCGCGCGAGGTTCTTGCGGCGCTCGGCGTCGACGTCACGGCCCGGCCGCAGGGTACGGTCGCGCCGGAGGTCGCCGCGTTCGCGCGCAAGGCAGCGGGCGCGCGCAGCATGGACATCGACGTGCTTCGCAATGATGGGTCCGGCGGGCCTGAACTCGGTGGTGAACTCGCCGAGGACGTGGAACTCGTGCCGGTCCGTGTCGTGCGCCAGGAGAAGCATTTCCAGGCAGCAGGTGTGGAGGCGCGACGCTGGCAGATTGCGCAGGATGCCTTCGAGAATGGCCGCAACATGCCGGCTCTGGATGGCAGCAAGGCCGCAGCGCAGGCTGAAGTGGCGCCGCGCGAGCGTCCGGCCGTCATTGCAGCGCTGGCCCGCGCCCCCGAAAACGTGACGGCACCGGCAGCGGCGCCGATCTCTCCTGCCGTCGGTATCGAGGTCATGCCGGGAGCGGTCGGACTCCAGATTGCCGACCGTGTGCAGCAGTTGCTCGCCGCGCCTGCCGAGGCGGCCGCATCGGCGCCGCCATCCGCATCGAATTTCGAGCCCGAGACGCGGCAAACTTTCGCGCCTGCCCTGCGCATTATCAAACTTCAGCTCAATCCCGGTGATCTCGGTGCCGTGACGATCGTCGTCTCGGGTACCGACGACAATCTGCGCATCGAGCTTGCAGCCGAACTCGCCGATACCGTGAGCAAGGTGGAGAGCGACCGCGGCGTGCTGGCGGCGCGGCTTAATAGCGCGGGCTATACCGTTGGCGAAATCAGCGTCGCGCGATTCGCGGGACAGGGCATGGACGGGGATGCGCGCGATCAAGGCGCGCGCCAAGGCAGTCCACAAGAGCAGCAGTTCGGCCAGACAGCGCGCGACGGCGGGGCGCAGTTCGGCGGCCAGGGAACTGGCCGTCAGTCAGGCGCATCGCCGGTGCATGGCGAGCTCGGACCGGCCAGAGGTGCGGCCGCGGCGCCAGTGGTCGCGGGAGTTTCATACGCATCTCGCTTCCGACCCATCTGAGAAGCCGCGAATCTGTTTATGGTGGACGCTGGCCAAGGTCGGCGGAGGTTTACGCCTGTCAGTCAGCCGCAAGGTCGGTGTGGCAGACAGACAGCTTGATTTATTTCCTCTGCCGTCGGTGGGGCGCGCCATATGCACCGCATAGCTGCGGTCAACGATGGGAAGAACGGCAAGAGCATGAGCAGTTCGCTGCCGGTAAAGCGCGACGATGATGAAACGTCGCTCAGCGCTGTGGATAAGGTGACGGCCTTGCTTCTCACCATGAGCAAGCCGTCGGCCGACGTCATCATAAAGAAGTTCGACAATCAGGAAATCCGCCTCGTCGGCCATTCGGTGTCGGCGCTGCCGCCGGTTTCCGAGGAGATCATCGAGCAGATCATCGATGAACTCTACGAAGCGCTCGATACGCCCGATACTCTGGTCGGCTCGGCGAATGGCGTACAGCAGCTCTTTTCGGGGGTGATCAGCGAGGATCAGATCTCGGACATCATCGCCGAGGTCTCGGGCACGACATCGGAGCGCGTGTGGGTGCGGCTCAACGATGTGAAAGACGACCGCATTGCCGCTTTTCTTGCCGGCGAGCAGCCGCAGGTCGCAGCCGTGGTTCTTTCGCGCCTCGATTCGAGCAAGGCCGCGAGCGTGCTGGAGAATCTCACGCGCGAGCAGCGCATGGACTTGAGCCGCCGTCTCCTGCTGTTGAGACCCACGACCGACGCCGCCATGCAACTCATCGCGGAACGGCTCCGTGAGGTTCTGTTTGCGGAGATCGGCACCGAAACCGACGACAATAAGCCCGCCAAACTTGCCGCGATCCTCAATAAGCTCGAGCGCGACCAGATCGAAGAGATCCTGGACAGCATCAGCGAGACAGATCCGGAGGATGCGGAGCGGGTCAGGAGTTTCGTCTTCACGTTCGAGGACATCGGCGGCATGGGTGCCGAGGATCGCGCGCGGCTCATGGACGAGGTGCCTGCGGAGCGCGTGGTGATGGCGCTGCGCGAAGCCGATCCTGGTCTCGTGGATATGATACTGCAGACGCTGTCGCCACGCTCGCGGCGCATCGTCGAGGCCGAGCTTGCCGCGGACGCCCGCGTAGCGCCTCAGGCCATCCGCGAGGCGCGGCGCTGGATTGCGGTGCTTGCACTGAGCTTGGCCGAGCGAGGTTTGATCACACTGCGAGCCGACGGCGCGCCGCCGGAGGCATAGGACCGAGCAAGCAGAGGAACGATGGACACGGCACTCGAAGAAGATCGGCTCAAGCGGCTGGAGATCACCGAGATCTTCCAGAGCACGGCTGCGCCGATCATCGAGCTGCCCGCGCTCCAGGCACTCTTAGAGGCGAGCGCTCAAGACTGCCCATCGGCGTTGCGCGACACATTCGGTCTGCAGGCAGAGGTCGTGCTCGAGCGGACGGTGCAGCAGAGCGCCTACGAGACGCTCGGCCCATGCTCGGGAATGATCGGCGCGGTCTATTACATCGCCGAATGGAATGCGCGCGCCGTCGTAGCCTTCGATGCCATGCTGCTGTTCCGCGCGCTCGATGCCATGTACGGGGGAGACGGGCGTCAGCTCGGCGAGGCGCCGGCGCGCGATCTCAGCGGACTGGAAGAGTCGGTCGCCGATCAGCTCGCGCGTGCCGTCATGGCGCAGTTTCAGGCGCGCCTTGCGCCGTATGTTACCTTCAGCTGCCGCTTCGAGCGCATCGAACGGTCACTGGACGCCGAGCCGTTCGGTGCGGACAAATCCGAGCTGGTCATGGCTCAGATTCTGCTCGAAGCCTTCGACGAGCGGATCGTCGTCGCGTTGCCGGCGCGAGGCCTCGAACTCGTGCGTGATCAGATTTCGGTGCCTCGAGAGGAAGCGCCGGTCGAGATCGATCCCAACTGGGGGCGCAGCCTTAGCGAGAGTGTCGGCAGGACGGAGGTCGAGCTGGTCGCCGTTGCTGTGGGGCCGCCGATGCTGCTTGGCGACGTTGCAGCATTGCAGCCGGGTTCGCTCGTCGAGTTCGACGCCGACCAGCTCGAGCACGTGCGAATCGAGAGCGAAGGCGAGGCGATCTTCGAAGGCCAGCTCGGCCAGCAGAAGGGCTTCTTCAGCATCTGCATCGAGACCCCTGTGGCCGCAAAGCCCGATGAGAGCAAGGGGCAGCTGGTCCGCCGGCGCGCCTGATCCCGCATCAAGGCTGGCGCAAGCTCCTTCCCGTTTCCTTGGGCCTTCTCAATGCGCGGTCATTGTCACGGAGGGGCTCGTGAACACTACCCTGATCGTCTTCACTGTCGGAACAGCCGCAAGCTTTCTGCCGCTCTACTGGCTCGCCATCCGCTTTTCGCGGCGCTGGAGCCGGCCGGCCGCGACGACGATCCCGGTGCGAGCCGAGCCTCCCGGGCGGCGCGAGTTTCTCGATCTTCTGCGGCGCGAGGCGGCGAGCCGCGCCGTCACGGTGCTTCACGAGGCGCTCGTCGAAGTGCGCATCATGGCCGATCATGGACAAGGTGCGCTGAGCGTGGAGATGCGCCGCAATCTCGCGGATACGGGCAGGCTCGTCGATTCGCTCTTCCCGCGTGATCTCAGGGAGAAGTTTCGCCACGGTGCCGAGGCTCTCGCCTTCGCGACGTCGAACACGCTCGGGGCGGCAAGCGTCGCCAGCGCGTCGGCGATCGCGGCGTTCGAGCGTGCGCTCGATGTGGAGCCTGAGCGCGCGCCGGTAGTGCGGCGCCGGCCTGGCCTCAGCGGCCTCATGCAGAAAGGGCGCGGTTGGATTGGCGCCGGTGGCATGCGCGCGGCTGCGTGAGCGTCGCGCTTTCGCGTCAACAGCGAGCAGGACTGCCGCGCAGGGCCTGCATTGAGCGCGCCGAGGAAGAATACTCTATAGTTTACCCCAATTACTATTGAGTTCCGTTGCCCGCACGACTCGGTGATGCGGGAACGGACGACCCCCCGTTTCTAAAACTGTTAATTCACGTTAATCAATTGTTGGGCAATGCACTGATTCGCCGGGGGGCGCTGATAAATGATCGTCATCGTTGATGACCGTAATCTCGTGACCGATGCATTTCGGTCTTCGTTCGACCGTGAGGGTATTCCGGCGGCCGGCTTTTCCGGCGGTGATTTCGAGGGGTGGGTAGAGGCTGCGGCAAATGAAGACGTTATGGCCATCAATGCGTTTCTCATTGGCCAATGCAGCCGGCCGGAAATTCTTGCGCGGATAATCAAGCGGCGGAGCGCCGCTGCTATCATCGCCATGAAGGAGCACAAGACGCTCGCGAGCACGCTCGAGCTGTTCGCGGTGGGTGTCGACGATGTCATCTCGAAGCCCTGCCATGTGCGCGAGATTCTGGCGCGGATCGAGGCGATCTCGCGTCGGGCAGGCGTCGAGAAGGAGCCGCGAGGCAACACAGCCGCGATCCGGATCTACCGAGACGGTCGCGATCCGCTGGTCTGCGACGAGCCTTTGCCGCTTCCGCGCAGGGAGCTGAGAATTCTCGAATTTCTCGTCGCTAATCAGTCGCGACGCGTGACCAAGTCCCAGATCTTCAACACAGTCTACGGGCTCTTCGATCAGGAGATCGACGAGAACGTCATCGAGAGCCATATCTCCAAGCTGCGCCGCCGACTGCGGGGGCGGCTCGGTTATGACCCGATCGACTCCAAGCGGCACCTTGGATATCGCCTCGTGGGGTCCTCCAGATCGGAAGCCGAGGGGGCGGCGAGCGAGATTGCTGCCGCGATCTGATTCGGCGACAGCCTGACGCAAGGTGGTTGCCGCTATTCTGGCAACCATATCCGATCCGTCTGGGGGAATGACATGAGCGTCTATGGACTGATGCGCACGGGCGCGTCGGGAATGAATGCGCAGTCCAATCGGCTGGGCACGATCGCCGACAATATCGCCAATGCGTCGACCGTTGGTTATAAGCGGGCGAGCACGCAATTCTCCTCGCTTTTGCTGAACGATACCACCACCTCTTACAACTCCGGTGGTGTCGAAACCAACGTCCGCTACGGCGTATCGAGCCAGGGTGTTCTGACCGGCACCGCTTCCCCTTTTGATTTGGCAATCAAGGGCGCGGGTTTCATGCTGGTTTCGGCGCCGGATGGCAGTCTGGCGCTTACGCGAGCCGGATCATTTGTGCCCAATGGTGAGGGGTATCTCATAAACTCCGCGGGTTTCCAGCTCATGGGTTACCCGCTGCCGGAAAATGCGTCCGGTCCTCCAGTCATTAATGGAACGTCGGGACTGGTGCCGGTGAACATCACGGCCGGCGGCATGCGCGCGACGCCGACGACGCTCGGATCCTTGATCGCCAATCTGCCGGCGCTTTCGGACGATGTTCTGCCAGCTGATCTGCCCTCGGCCAACGCAGCGGGTTCGACCTCGACCGCTCGCTCGTCGGTTCTGGCTATCGGAAATCTCGGCGAAGAGGTCATGCTCGACGTTCACTTCGCCAAGGTGTCCACCGGCGAGTGGGAGATGGTCGTCTACAATGCGGCGGATCGCGACGCAGCCGGCGGTTTTCCGTATTCCAGTGGTCCTCTTGCGACGACGACGTTGCTGTTCGATGGCGTCGGTCGCCTCGATCCCTCCGGTGCGCAGTCTCTCTCTGTGCCGATTCCGGGAGGCGCTACGATGGAGATGGATCTGTCGTCGATGACGCAGACGGCGGGCGATTACGAGGTCGATCTCATCAACACCAACGGAAATGCCCCTAGCCGCATTCAGGGTATCGAGATCGACAGCGATGGCAGGCTCTACGAGGTCTACCAGGACGGATCGCGTTTTGCTTCCTATCTCATTCCGCTCGCGACTGTGCCCAGCCCCGACCGTCTGTCGCCGAAGGCGGGCAACGTCTATCTGCCATCCAACACATCGGGCGATCTACGTGTTGGCATCGCAGGGACGGCCGGGTTCGGAACGCTCGAAGCCGGCAAGCTGGAGAGTTCGACAGTGGATCTGGCAACCGAGCTCGCCGACATGATCGAGGCGCAGCGCAATTACACAGCAAATTCGCGCGTGTTCCAGACGGGCTCCGAGCTCATGGAATTGGTCGTCAACTTGAAGCGCTAGGCTTGGCTGGTGGGCCGGGTCGGGGGAGGTAGATGTCACTTACGCTCGCTCATGAGATCGCGCGGAGCGGAATGCTTGCGAATGCAACGCAATCCTCTCTGGTGTCGCGAAACATCTCGAACGTCGACAACCCCAACGCCGCCCGCAAGTATGCGCATACGATCTCGTCGGAGATCGGCGTCCATCTGAGTGTCGTTAGTAACGCCGTCTCGACGCGACTGCTCGAGAGCGTGCTCGGCAATACGGCTAAGAGCGGCGAGCTCTCGGCCATGACAAGCGCGCTCGAGCGACTGGCGGGCTCGATCAGCGATCCGGAACTCGAGATAAGTCCTTCTGCAATGCTGACGCAGATGCAGCAGGCGCTTCATGCTGCGGCTGCCGATCCGAGCAATGTTTCGCTTCTGCGTAACGTCGTCTCGGTGGCGACAAATGTTGCGAGTACCCTGCAGGACGCTGCGAGCTTGGTTGTGCAGGTGCGTAAGGAGGCCAATTCCGACCTTGCCGATGCGACCCGTCAACTGGGAACGTTGCTCAAGGACTTCGAGAACGCGAACAACGCGATCGTTTCCGGGACCATCATCGGCCGCGATGTCACCGATCAGATCGATCGCCGCAATGCGCTGTTGCGCGAGATTTCCGGGCTCATCGACATCAACGCGCACACGCGCGCCAACAACGACATGGTTCTGTTCACGGCGAACGGGACCACGCTGTTCGAGACCGTGCCGCGCACGATCGGCTTCGATTTCTCGGCGCTCGCGCCTGGGCAGCCGGGCGGATTGCTGACGATCGATGGGGTTGTGCACTCCGGCGCAGCGGCGACACGTCTCGGCGGCAAGATCGGTGGTCTCCTGCAGATTCGCGATGATGTCTCGATCAGCTACGGCCGACAGATCGACGAGCTCGCGCGCGGGCTCATCAATGCCTTCGCCGAAACAGATCAGTCGGGGACGGCGACGCTTCCGGACATCGCCGGTCTCTTCACGTGGTCGGGTGGTCCGGCGCTGCCGCCTGGCGGGGCGGTGCTCGACGGGCTCGCTTTGACGATCCGCGTCAATCCGAATGCGGATCCGAGCCAGGGCGGCAGCCTCGACTTGCTGCGCGACGGCGGCATCGGCGATCCGGGTGAGCCGGACTATGTCTATAATTCGGGCGGCGGTGCGGGCTTCAGCCAGCGACTTCGCGATCTTGCGACCAATCTGTCCGCCGCGCAGGCCTTCGATCCGGCGACTGGCCTCAGTGCATCGACAAGCCTTATCGCGCTGGCCTCGGACAGCGCCGGTTGGCTCGAGAGCCGCCGCAGCTTTACGAGCGAGCGTCTTGCCACGACGGAGGTGCTCGGCGAGCGCGCAGTCAACGCGTGGCACGGTCAGGTCGGCGTCAACCTCGATGAGGAAATGACCAGCCTGATGGCGATCGAGCGCTCCTATCAGGCGACGGCCCGTCTCATGTCGACGGTCGATCAGATGTTCCAGGCCATTCTGCGTGCGACGGGAGCGATTTAACCCATGAAAGCCGACACCATCTCGTCCTTCGTCACACGCGAGATCCAACGCTCATCGATGGCGCGCAATCAGACATCGCTTGTCGATGCGCTCAAGGAATTCAGTACGGGACGCCACGCCGACGTCGGTAAGGCGCTCGGCGGGCGTGTCGGCGGCGTGCTGGACATGCGCAATATCGTCAGCACCTTGACCAGCCTGAAGAACACCAATGCCGTCGTGAAGCAGCGCATGGACCATATTCAGTCCTCGTTCTCCGCGATGCGCGATCTCGGGGCAGATTTCAGCGAGGCGACACTCGGTGTTCACAAGTTGGGCGCCGACCCCGGTTTGCTCATCGCTGATGCGAAGGCGCGGATTACCACGATGGCCGATGTGCTTCGAACCAGCACGAACGGTGTCTATGCGTTCTCGGGTCTCAATATTTCCGCGCCGCCCGTCGATGATTACCTGAGCGATCCTCCGAGCGCGGCCCGCACCGCAGTGATTGCGGCTTTCACTACCGCGTTCGGTTTCCCGCCCGATGATCCTCAGGTCAAGGACATCACGGCTGCGCAGATGGAAGCCTACATCGACGGACCATTCGCAGCTCTTTTCGAAGAGCCGCAGTGGAGCACAAATTTCTCCCATGCGACCGACGAAGTGATGCGCGATCGCATCTCTCAGCGTGAAGAGATCGACACTTCGGCGACAGCCAACGATCGTGGCATCCGCCAGATCTACTTCGCGCTGACGCTGGCAATCGACGGTGGTGTTGAGCGTCTCAGTCCGCAAGCTTATGAGGTCGTAGCAAGCAGGATCGCACAAACGGCGAGCGAAGGTGGGCACAATATTGCGGCGTCCCAGGCCCGTGTCGGCGTTGTTGAGGAACGCCTTGCGCAAGCCAACGAGCGTATTGCTATTGAGCAGAAGACGCTCGAGCTGCGCATCGGTGAGTTGGAAGGCGTCGATCAATTCGTGGCTGCGGACCGGCTTAGCCTGCTGGAGACCAGGATCGAGGCGTCGTACGCCGTGACTGCGCGATTGCAGCGGCTCACGCTGTTGAATTACCTCTGAGGCGTTAGCTCGCGTTTCGGGGTGGCATGGAGAATGTAATGCAGCGCATACAGTATGGCGACCTCCTCGAAGATGATCAGCAGGTAGCAAGAGAGCGCGAGCGTGCCGCGCTCGACCAGTCGATCTTGCTCCTCGAGCAGGCGGAAGCCCCTGGAGCCAAGCTCGCCGCGGCGGCCGAGGCGATCGCCTTTACGACCAAGCTCTGGACCGTTCTTGTCGAGGATCTCGCAAGTCCCGAGAACGGACTGCCGAAGCAGCTGAAAGCCCAGCTTGTGTCGATCGGCATCTGGATTCTGCGCGAACTTGAAGCGGCTCGCACGGACGAGACGAAAGGATTGTCGGACGTCATCGTCGTGTCGAAGGCAATACGGGATGGGCTCACGTGAGCGGACATCTGAAAGTTCATCTGAAGCCTAACGAGCGTGTCTATATCAACGGCGGCGTGATCAAGGTCGATCGCAAGGTGACGATCGAGTTGATGAACGAAGTGGTGTTCCTGCTCGAAGGACATATCCTGCAGGAAGAACAGGCGACCACGCCGTTGCGTCAGCTTTACTTCATCGTGCAGTCCATGCTGATGGAGCCCAAGTGCGAGCCGATCGCGCGGCAGATGTACGAACGCTCGCACGAGGCCCTGCTGCGGACGTTCAAAAGCCGTGATGTTCTCGATGGGCTCATCGAGATCAAGGCGCTCATGGAGCGCGGGCGCACGTTCGAATCATTGCGGAAGATCCGCACGCTCTTTGCGCTTGAGGATGGGATCCTCAAAGACCGTGGTCTCACCGCTGTCGAGACGCAACACGATCAGATCGAGAAGTCGGTCGCCTAGTGCACTAAGGAGGCTCAGCCGCCATGGACGTCGCAAGTGTCCTGAACACGACCAAGACGACGGAGACGCCCGCCTCCAAGGAGACGACCGCGGCACCGACGCTTGACTACAATGCCTTTCTCCATCTCCTGATCGCGCAAATGCGCAATCAGGATCCCATGGAGCCGATGAAATCGAGCGACTATGTCGCCCAGCTCGCGACGTTCTCGCAGGTCGAAAAGACCATCCAGACGAACGAGCGCATCGCCTCGCTCTTGAACACGAACAACCTGCAGCTTGCGGAAAGCCTGATCGGCAAAATGGTCCTCTCGGAGGAGAACGGCACCGGCGGCGTGGTCGTTGCGGCCAAAGTGGTGGACAATGGCGTGACGGTGCTCCTCGACAATGGCGCGGAGTTTACCGTTGGGCCCGGCCTCATTATCGGCGAGAAGGCCAGCGAGCCTCCGGCCGAGGACGGTGGCGGAGACGAGACGACCGCGTGAACGAAGCTGATGCAATGGAGCTGGTCCAGGCCGCGATCTGGACCGTGATCATGGTCGCGGGGCCTTGCGTTCTTGCGGCCATGGTGGTCGGCATCAGCATTGCGCTTCTGCAAGCCCTGACCCAGGTGCAGGAAATCACACTGACCTTCGTACCGAAGATCATGGCGATCTTCCTGGTGGCGATGTTTTCCGCCCACTTCATGGGTGCAAATGTGTTCGCTTTCGCCCAGATGACGTTCCTGCACGTCGAGCGAGGGTTCTGAGTTCGCGCCTCTATCGCGCGGCTTTGGTCAGCTCCCGATCAGCAATACTTGCGAGGATGATCTTGCGGAGTCGCGGCTCCGGGTGATTCCACGCGCGCATTTGCTTTTCTGTCAGGGGGCTTCAGAGTGTCGCAAACATCGACAGGCCAGCTACCGCTCAATCGGCTGGCCGGATTGACGGACATGGGTTTCGCGGCCGGGATCGTGCTGATCCTGGCAGTGCTCTTCCTGCCGCTCCCGCCGCTGCTGATCGACGCCGGCCTCGCATTCTCGATCGCGGCCGCCGTGCTGATACTCATGGTCGCGCTGTGGGTGCAGCGACCGCTCGAATTCTCGTCCTTTCCGACCATCCTGCTGATCGTGACGATGATGCGCCTTGCCTTCAACGTGGCGACGACGCGCATCATCCTGACCGAAGGCGCCAACGGCGAACATTCGGCGGGCTACGTCATCGCGGGATTTTCGAAGCTGGTCATGGGCGGTGACTTCGTCATCGGCGTGGTCGTCTTTGTCATCCTCCTCACGGTCAATTTCATCGTTATCACCAAGGGTGCCTCGCGCATCGCCGAAGTCGGCGCGCGTTTCGCCCTCGATGGCATTCCCGGCAAGCAGATGGCGATCGACGCCGACCTTTCATCGGGTCTGATCGACGAGCGCGAGGCGCAGCGCCGTCGCCGCGAGCTCGAGGAAGAAAGCTCGTTCTTCGGCTCGATGGACGGTGCCTCGAAGTTCGTGCGCGGCGATGCCATTGCGGGCCTCATCATTACCGCCGTGAACGTTTTCGGCGGTATTCTCATCGCGACATTCCGGCATGGGATGCCACTTGCCGAAGCGGCGGACGTGTTCACCAAGCTGTCGGTGGGTGACGGCCTCGTGACCCAGATACCGGCGCTCATCATCTCGCTTGCGGCTGGTCTCGTAGTCGCCAAGGGCGGCACGCACGGCTCCGTCGAGAAGACCGTTGTCGGCCAGGTCGCGAACCATCCCAAGGCCCTGCTGATGACAGCCGGCGCCATGGGGCTCCTGGCAATGGGACCAGGCTTGCCGCTCCTGCCCTTCGCGATCCTCGGCGTTATTGCTGCCGCAGCCGGCTACGCTATTCCTCGACGATGGGCGCAGGAGCAACGCGCCGCCGATGCCAAGGTCCGTGAGGCCACGCAAGTGGCCGAGGAGGAGGCGCGCCAGTCGATCAAGGGGGCGCTCAAGATCAGCGAGATCGAGATCGTCTTCGGCCAGCGTCTCTCGGCGGAGTTCATCCGCAAGCACGACGAGCTGGCGCAGCGCGTGGCCAAGCTTCGCCGGAAATTCGCCAAGCAGTACGGCTTCGTCGTGCCGGAGATCAATCTCACGGACGATTTCTCGCTGCCGGCGCGCGGTTACCAGATACGTATTCACGGCGCGACCGTCGGTGGCCACGAACTGCCGATCGGCGACGTACTCGTCATCGTCGGCGATGGCCCGAAGCCGAGCATTACGGGCGTGGCCACGGTCGAGCCTGCGTTCGGACTGAAGGCGATCTGGATTCCCGAGGCGTATGGCAAGGAGGTCAAGCGCGAAGGCTTCTCGACGGTCGACATCATGACAGTGCTGCTCACGCACTTGAGCGAAGCGGTCCGCAACAACCTCGCCCAGCTCTTCTCCTATCGCGATATGCAAGTGCTGATCGATGGCCTGCAGCCCGAGTACAAACGCCTTCTCGACGAGATTCGGCCGGCGCACATTTCCTTCTCCGGCATCCAGGCCGTACTCAAGATGCTGCTCGCAGAGCGCGTTTCTATACGCAACGTCCAGCTCATTCTGGAGGCGATCGCGGAGATCGCCCCGCATACACGCCGTTCCGAGCAGGTTGCCGAGCACGTGCGCCAGCGCATGGCTCAGCAGATCTGCGGCGATCTGGCCAAGGATGGCACGCTGTCGGTGCTTCGCCTCGGCAGCCGCTGGGATCTCGCCTTCCATGAGAGCCTCAAACGCGACCAGCGCGGCGACGTCGTCGAGTTCGACATCGATCCACGACTGATCGAGGATTTCAGCAAGGATGCCTCGCGTGTGATCGCGAGCCACACCGAGAAGGGTGAGCAGTTCGTGCTCGTGACCTCGGTCGAGGCCCGTCCCTTCGTGCGCATGGTCATCGAACGGCTCTTCCCGACGCTTCCGGTGCTTTCGCACGCCGAGATCGCACGCGGCATCCAAGTGAAGGCGCTCGGCAGCATCTCAGGCTAGTGATCGAGAAACTCGCAACGTCTCGCGGCTGGGATCGAGGTGTGACGAACTTCGGGATCGGGACACTAGATGCTCGAATTGGACGAGTATGCCACCGGTGTCATCCTGATCCTCTGCCGGGTCGGGACGACACTGATGTTGTCGCCGGGTTTCGGCACGGCTCGCGTCCCCGCGCGCGTCCGTCTTTATCTCGCGCTAGCGCTGGCACTGGCTGCTGCACCTGGCGTGCTCGACAGTGGCACGCTGAAGCTCGCGCGGGGTGGCTTGCTGCTCGGCTTCGTCGTGGCGGAATGCATTGTCGGCGCGGTGATCGGGCTCGTGTGCCGGATCTACATCGCGGCGCTCGAGTTCATGATGAGCGCGGTCTCGAACTATATCGGTCTCGCCGGACTGGCTGCGGGCATCGATAACGACGAGGCGGCCCCGACGCTCGCGACCTTGATCGCTCTCTCGGCGACACTGCTCATTCTGCTGCTCGATTTCCACCACATCCTGATCAAGACGGTGCTCGAGTCCTATGGCCGTATACCGCTCGGTGCCATGGCAGAACCCGAATTTGGCCTGCGTCTGCTCGCTTCCACGCTCAACGTGTCCTTCATGATAAGCCTGCAGGTGTCGGGGCCGTTCATCGTCTATGCCCTTCTGGTCAACGTGCTCTTCGGCATTCTCGGCAAGCTCATCCCGCAAGTTCCCTCCTACTTCATCTCAATCCCGTTCCTGCTCATGGGGGGGCTGTTCTTTCTCTATCTCATGGTGCCGGAGATGCTGCAGATCTACTTCGATGCCTTCAATACGACCCTGACGAATCTCTGAAGGGAGCATCATGAAGAAGCGCACGATTGCGCGCCTCAAGAGGCTGGTCCGCCTGACCGAGCATCTCTACGAGAAGGAGGCGCAGACTGCTCAGGAGCTCATGCGCGCGCGTGACGATGCGTCGAAGGCGGCTGCCGTGACGCGGGCCTATCTCGATCATGAGAACCTTGTCGGGAGCGTGTTTCCGGAGCTGGTAAGCGCCCGCGCGGTAAAGCTCGAGCGTCGTGCCGGTGAGCTGGGTGTCGAGGTCGATCAGCAGATCGAGCAGGTTGCTGCCGCGCGGGGGCGCATGAAGGGGCTCGCGAACAAGCTCGACCGTGAGATTCTCGATGACGCTCAGGAGCAGGACGCGCGCCAACTCGAGGATGCCATCGATCAGTTCGTGCGCCGCAATCTCGCAAGCCTGAAATAAGGTCGACGGGCCACTATCCGAGGGAGGAGGGGGCTGCCGCCTCAGGGTGAGCGTCTCTCGATCTATCGGTCAGTGAGCACAATGGGCATCGATCTCAATGGCATTGCGCGTCTCGTGGGCGCAGGGGACACCGGAACGCCCGGCGTTCGCGCGCCTGGGGAAAGTGCGGGCTTCGTCACGACCGTAAAGCGGGCGGACGACATCGGGCCATTCGACACGGTCATCCGCAAGGCGGCAGCAGAGCAGGCTCAAGCCGCCGCCCCGAGCCAGGATACGGTCGCGGGGGCCGAGGATTTCAAGGTCAAGAATGCGGCCAAGGCGCGCAAGCAGTTCGAGGCCTTTGCGCTGCAGGCCTTCATCGGCGCGATGTTGCCTAAGGAGAATGCGCATCTTTTCGGCACGGGCTCGGCCGGAAAGCTCTGGCAATCGATGATGGCGGAGAAACTGGCCGACCAGATTGCGTCGAGCGGCCGATTGAAACTTTTGCCTGACGAACCAACCGTCGCTGCTGTGGCCGCCCCGGCGCAGGCCACCGGCAGCCAGACCAAGACAAATGGAGAGGCACGCTGATGCTTGCGCAGAATCAGGGGCAGAGAACAGCGCGGTTGCCCGCCGCCGAGCCGGCCCCGCTCGAAAGCGCCCGCCTCATGGAGGCGATCCTCCATCTTGCCGATCTCATCAGCGAGGTCGTGCAGGAGGAGAAGGGACTGATCGCTCATCCCGAAGGCGCGGACTTCAGCGCGCTCGTTGCCCGTAAGAGCCATTTGGCGCTCGAACTCGGCAAGCTCATGCAGGTGGCCGACGGCAAGATACCGACGGAAGCCGTGAAACGACGGCTCGCGGGGCTCTCGCAGGAGCTTGCAGCCAACGAGCGTCTGCTGCGCCGGCACATGGACGCCGTCTACGAGATCTCCACGCTCATCGGCGACGCCATCGAGCAGTCGACGGCCGACGGCACGTACTCGAGTGAAATTGCCCGCCAGGGACCGCGGCCATGGTGAGAATGCTCCTCCTCGGTCTCGTCGTCGTGATTGCGACGCTCGGTGGCAGCTATGCCGCCATGCAGCTTCCGCAGGGGGCGGCGGCCGTGACGGAGGACCCGAATGAAAAGACGGAGGTCGTGAAAATCGATCCGATCTCCGTGCCGGTCGTGCGTGAGGGCAAGATCCAGGGCTACGTGATCGGGCGCTTTGCGTACGCCGCGCCGGCGAGTGCCATCCGGAAAGACAAGGACACGCTGACGCTCTATGCGAGCGAGGCGATCTTCAGGTCGGTCTACGAGGAGGAGGATCTCGATTTCTCCGCGCTCAAGATCGTCGAGGTCGACAAGCTGATCGGCCGGATCCTCACCAAGGCGAACGCGCGTATTGGAAGCCCAACGTTTGCGCAGGTGTTTGTCGAGAGCATGAACTTCCTGGCCCACGAGGCCGTGCGCTGCCAGCCGGCCAAATAGTACGAGGCAGTGCTTACAGGACGACTGAACGATGACGACGACGATGATGAAAGGCCCCCACGGGCTCTCCTATGATGTGCTGCAACGCCTGCTGCCCAAGGCGCGGACGGGGATATACACGCTCGGCTACGTCGATCGGGAGGGCCGCTTTCGTGTGCAGAGCGTCGGCCGCGACGACTATGACGTTCGCGCGCGGCTCAGTGAGCTGATCGGCTCGAGCACGATGTTCAAGTTTGCAGTGTTGGCGAATGCGCGCGACGCATTCTTGCACGAATGCGCGCTATTTCATGAGTTCCGGCCGCCGTCGACGATCATTCACCCGGTTCGGCCACGTGGGACGGACTGGCAGTGTCCTCACTGTCTTCAACATGCTCTTTGAGGAACGAGAGCATATCGCTCAAGCCGCGATGATAGCCGAGGTGCCAGTAAGCCTGCTCAGGTGAGTGCGGCTCGAGATGGCGCTGATCAGCGAGCGCATACGGCGCTTCCTCCTCGAGCCAGGTGCCGAGTTGGGAAATGCGCTGTATAATGCGCTCGTATTTTTTCTCGTCGATCATGCCGGCCATAGTGCCGGCCGGCGGCTTAGAAACAACTAAGCCTGCGGCAATTATGGCTGCATGGTTAGCAGGCGGTTAATAGCCGCTCAGGCCGCGCGCTCCTGGCGTTCGGAGCGCGTCTCCCCGGGCTTCATGGGATCGGCAAGCGTGGAACGCATCTGAAGATCGAACATAAGCGATACGAGTCTGGAGAGTGCGTCCGCGCTCCGCGCTTCAGTGCCGTCGCGAACTGACTTGGGATCGCGGTCATCGATGAGGGCCGTCAGAGCTTGCTGTGCCGGCTCGGTCCGGGGGAAGTCGGTGGCCGGAGTTGCGACGGAAGACTGGACAGTGGTCGGCGCCGCAGTCGCGAGGTCCGAGTGGCTCGTTTGAGCGAGGATCGTGGCCGGTTTCGCGGAGGTAGGTGCGCCAGCGGCCGCCGGGCCATTGCCGATCCAGTCGAGCTCCGCGAGGCGGCGGCGCATGAGGCCGGGAAGGACCTCGCCGCCGGCCTTGTTGTACTGGGCAAACCGTTCCCTGACGCCTTCGATGTCATGATTGCGCACGGCTTCCCCGAGACCGCTCGAGATCCAGCGGGTGCCGGCGTTGAAGGTCAGCGAGGTCAGTGCGGCTTTGGTGCCTTCGTCCCAACCGGCAGCGTGCTTCTCGACGATGTTGCGCGCGATCTCGATCTCGGCCTTGAAGCGGCGTTCGGCCTCCTCAGGCGAGATCGCTTCACCTGCGTAGAGGGCCTTGGTCCCATACCCGTTGCTGAACTGGGCATAGTCCCACTGAGCCTTGGGTGTGAAGCCCTCGAAGGACTTGATGGCCTCTAGGTAGCTGTGATGCATGTCGCCGTATCGGAATCCCTGCCGAGACGCACCGCGCCCTGAAATGAGCGCCGCACGCATCGAGATTGCACCCATTTGCTTGCGTGGACCTCGCGCCGAGCGTGATGCATTGATGCTGCAACTATGTGGTGCGGGCCGCGAGTAACGCAGCCATTAAGCGCAGGCGAAGAGCCGGCGCCATTTTGGCGTCGTTCATATTTCGATGGCCAAGGTGCCTCCGCGTACGGAAGCTGTTGGGCGAATGGCATCTCGGTCGCATTGCCCATCCGGGCGGCATGCCACATTTCTCAAAATTCGTCGGGCCGTGGGGCCGGCACGGCAGGAAGAAAGAATGAACGATCACGCGCCTCATGACTTCTCCTCGCGGATGACGGTGCCGAACGCCGCGGCCGCCGGAGAATTCGCGAGCCGTAGCCTGCTGGTCGCGGGGATGGCTTCAGTAACCGCCATTGCCTTCGGAGTTTATTGGCTCACAGGGATAGTGCTTGCCGAGCGACACGCCCAGGCGCACTTCGGCGCCGACACGAGCTTTTATGCCGTGCTGGCGGATATGGCCGTCCATCATCGGGCAGCGCGCTTTCATCCGGTGACGACCACGCTCGGGCTGGCGTGGATGCAGATCTTCTCGCCGCTCACGCCATGGCTCGCGCCTGCGACCATCCTGAAGGCGTTGTTCGCAGCGGTTGGCGCCCTTGGCGTTTGGGCCGCCATGTCGATTTTCACGACGTTGTTGCCGAGGGGCTACGTCCTTCTTGGAGGCGTTCTCTACGGCGCCTCGCTCGGCGTCTGGTATTTCTCAGCGATACCGGAATCGAAGATCGTCACGGCGACGTTGTCGGTGCTGTACATCGCCGTCTATGTGCGGATGCGGGAACGCTGGAGCCTGACTGGCGTCATGGCGCTCGGTGTCGTCCTTGCGCTTGCGTGCCTGAACGAAATCGTCTCCGCGTTCCTGCTTGCCATTCCCGTCATGGATGCGCTGCTGAGGCACGGCCTCGACTGGCGACGCTCCCGCTGGCTCGGCGCGCATGTGCCGCTCGTGTTCGTTGCCTGGTTCGTGCTCGAAATCTTCGTGAACGGCTGGCTCATTCCGGAGAGCACGCATCTGGAAGGACAGTCACACTTCAATATGCTGCTCTACTACATCGCGAAGAACGACTACGGCCTGGCGAGCATTCACGGCTTCATCGCGAACTGGTTCTTCTTCAATATCGTGGCCCCGACGCCCCACGCGCTGAAGTGGGCCGAGGCTGGCGGATACTTCGAGCCTACGCTCTCCGCTTATCTCGCCTCACCACCGGCGCTTGCGGCCCTTTTCATCATGGGGCTCGTCGCAGCGGCGAGCCTGCTGCCTCGCGCCGCGAGCCTTGGGACGGGTGGGCAGCTCCTGCTTCCGCTCGCCGCCTACGCGCTCGTCCGGGCGGTATTCTTCTTCATCTTCAATCCGACCGAGCCGCTTCTGTTCAGTCCAGCGGTCACGGTCGTGCACTGGCTCATTCTGCTCGTGCCATTCGCGGCTTCGAGCTTCCCGGGCAAGCGAGCGTTGCTCGCGATCCTGTGCGTGCTCCTATTCGTGACCAACGCCGAGCTCATGCTCGGATCCGAGGGCTGGTCAGGGTTCGCAGCCCGAATGCCCTGGATCTGAGCTGCTCACTCGATTTCAAGCACAACCCGGCCGCGGACCTTGCCGGCAAGGATCTCGGGTGCGAGCGCCACGGCATCTGATATCGGCCGCGTGACAGTGAGCGCATCCAACTTAGCGATGTCGAGATCGCGGGCGAGACGCGTCCAGGCTTCCATGCGTCGCGCCGTCGGCGCCATCACGCTGTCGACGCC
>JAEYYJ010000253.1 GCA_023430845.1 Pseudomonadota bacterium | reverse complement strand
TAGGCCGAGCCCGCGTCGCGCTCGATGCGGCGCGTGACTTCGAGCACGTCGGCGTCGTTGAGCTCGGCCGGTGCCGTGCGCGCGCCATTGTCGATCGAGATCGTGACCTCGGCCATGTTCCTGGCCGGCCGGGCGTTCGTCCCGGAGAAGATCACGTCCTCCATGGTCGAGGCGCGCATGGACTTGTAGGACGTCTCGCCCATGACCCAGCGCAAGGCCTCGAGCAGGTTCGACTTGCCGCAGCCGTTCGGCCCGACAACGCCGGTCAGTCCCTTCTCGATGACAAGCTCGGTCGGCTCCACGAACGATTTGAAGCCGAGCAGCCGGAGTCGCGTGATCTGCACGTCAGCACCCGCCTTCATAGCGGTGGATCGGTCTTCGCTCGCACGCCTTATACGAAAATGCGCTCAACGCGGTACGGATACCGGTGTCGCGGCCATCGCGGGGCCCGAGATCATTGGATCGATGATCGCCCGAAGCTCGGCCAGATCCAGCGTCTTCTTCACGAGCCGGCCGTTGATGAAGAAATTCGGCGTCCCGATCACCCCAAGCTCCCGACCACGGTCTTTGACCTGGTTGAGGGCACCGATCATGCCTTGATTCTGGCGGCAGCTGTCAAATTGTGCGGCCGTCAAGCCAACACCTTGCGCAATCTTCAGGATCGGCTCGATCCGGACTTCCTGCGAAACCCACTGCGGCTGCGTAGAAAGATAGCGACCGTACAGCTCTAGGTAGCGGTCCATGGGCGCGCAGCGCAGCGCGATGGTTGCCATGCCGCTGGTTTTCCCGATCGGAAACTCGCGAATAATGAAGCGGACCTTGCCGCGGTCGATGTAGTCGCGCTTCAAGACAGGGAAGACTTCCGCCTGAAAGAGTCGGCAGAAGGGACAGGTCAGGGAGGCGTATTTGATGACCGTGACCGGGGCGTCCTGGCTCCCGATCGAGAACTCCGGCAGCGGACCGGGCCGCATGACCTCTGCGAGCGTCGGGTTCTCGATGACCTGACGCATGGGCACCGACGTCACCGGACTGTCGGAGAAAGGATCGAAGGCAGGGGCCTTCGGCTGCGCCGATACACCGACCGCCGCAGTCTGCTGCGTCATGCCCACGGGGCGCGACGGATCGAGCGCGTTGATCGCATCACCCGAGCAGCCTGCGAGCGCGAGGGTTGCGCCGAGCAGGACGAGGCGCGTCGTTGCCCTCGTCCATGCGCTTGACATCAACGTCCCGGCTCCCAGGCGGGTGCGCACGGCCTATCAGCCGCCGAGGAACGGCGCGAGCGCCTGATCGAACGACTCGATCGAGTCCGACCGCCCGCGCAGACGCTTGCCATTGATGAAGAAGGTCGGCGTCGCGTTGACCCCGAACTCATCGCTCGCGCGCTGGCGGGCGGAGATCATGTGGTCGAGCGTCGCGTTATCCTTCAAGCACGTGTCGAAACGCTCCTGGGTGAAGCCGGCCTGCTGCGCGATCTTGAAAAGCTCCGGCACAGGATTGCCGCGGACGAACGCCCACTTGTCCTGCGTCTTGAAGAGAGCGCCGATCATGGCCTGGGTCGCATCACCGCCGGCGCACCGGGCTAACATCGAGGCCGCCGCCGCGAGATTGTCGAGCGGGAATTCACGCATAATGAAGCGCACCTTGCCGGTGTCGATGTATTTCTCTTTGAGAGCCGGATAGACATTATTGTGGAAGTTGGCGCAGTGCCCGCAGGTCATCGACGCGTACTCGACGATCGTGACGGGCGCATCGTCCTTGCCGACCGCCAACTCGGGCAGCGGGCCGGGCTTCATCAGCGCCTCGACCGAAACCTCGTCCGGGCCCGCCCCACGCCGCTGAGCGAGCGCCGGCGTCAAGCCCGCAGCTGTCGCGAGCGCGGCGGCGCTCGTCGCACCAACAAGGAATGCGCGCCGATGCATGCTGCGCGCGAACAGGGCAAATGGCGTCGCCGTCACGTCGATCTCCTTCACGGCCTAAAGCGACCCAGCCGCGCATCCCTACGGGAAGACAAAGCCGGATCCAGCGTTATTGGGCCGAAGCAATACGGCATTTCGGCGCCCGATGCCAATTGAACTGGTCGTGACCCCACGCCCGTAAAGCCGCAGGGGAGCCGTTCGCGCCATAAACAAATGAATGCGAAAAAGCGCCCACTGTCCGGCGTGGCGGACGCTCAAATGCGGCAGCACCGGGGCTCGAAGCCCCGGCAGCGCCTTTCGTCGTACACCAACGTCAGATGCTGGCGCTGATGCCAGCGCCCGAGCCATTCGCATGAACGGCGTATGCCGGCTCGACCGCCACGGCCGGGATATCGAAGCCCTGGAACGTGCGATCGAACTCGAAGTAGTTGCAGATCAGCTCCTCACCCGGATGGATATCGGCGATCGCGTAGCCAACATCCGGCCGCGTGAAGTCCGTGTTCGGGCTGAGGCTGTGATTCATGAACCGGCCATTGTCGAGCTCGAGCACGACAAAGCCGTCCCGCTCCATGTGCGGATAGCCGTAGCGATTGAAGTAGTCCTGCA
>JAEYYJ010000208.1 GCA_023430845.1 Pseudomonadota bacterium | reverse complement strand
CCGAAATCGCTCGACCGCAATGCCTTCGACGGCACGCTCGTCGAGCCGCTCTCGACGGAGGATGGGGCCGCAACTCTGACGGCATTTACGGCCGCGGCCATCGCACGGGCGCGCGATCATCTGCCGGAGGAGCCGCGCATGTGGATCATGGCCGGCGGCGGGCGGCGCAATCGCACGCTGATGTCGATGCTCGCGGAGCATGTGAATGGCGCCGTGGTGCCGATCGAGGCGCTGGGCTTCAATGGCGATTCCGTCGAGGCCGAAGCCTGGGCCTACCTCGCCGTGCGCTCGCTCGACCGGCGCCCGATCACGTTTCCGGGCACGACCGGCGTGCGCGTGCCGATCACCGGCGGCGTGCTAAGCCGCGCGTGATCGGATGGCGGGTCTACCTACTGAGGCGCGAACGGGTTTTTCCATCCGCGCTGCTGGCGCTCCGGAAAGGCGCTGGACAGATAGTCGAGCATCTTCTCGCGGTCATCTCCCTGCACGTCCGGCATGTTGTGACGCTCGGTCATCCAGGTCATCACCTCATCCCACCGCTGCCTGTTGAGCCCTTGCTGCGCCACGATCTGGAAGGAGTGGCAGGCAATGCAGAAGTAGAAGGTCTCCTCGCGATTGGGATGGTCTGGATACATCTCCGGCGTTTCGTCGCGCGGCTCGAAGGCCGGTGGCGTTTGTTGCGAGAGCGCCGGCGATATCGCCAATGCGCTCCCGATCAGCATTGCTGTGAGTGATTTTCTCAGCACGTGCGCGCTCACCCGACCAGTACCGCGATGCGATGCATGGGATTGCCGCCGTAACCCTGCGGGTTCCAGTTCGGCGCCACGTGCGGCTGCATGCGATCTTTACTGTCGGTCGCGCGCACCCAGATCTCGTAGTAGCCATCGCTCGGCAGCTTGATGTTCGCCGTCCAGCGCTGCCAGTCGAAGCGATTGCGCGGGGCACCGAGCTGCGTCGCCTGCCACGTCGCGCCGAAGTCCGTGGAGACGTGCACCGCCTTGACGGTCTCGTCGCCCGCCCAGGCGGCCCCACGCAGGGCGAGGTCACGCGTGCCGGCCGCGAGCTTGGTGCCGTTCGCGGGATTGGTGATGATGCCGCGCACTGGCATGGACTCGAGAATCTTGAAGTTCTTCGGGTCCGCCTTGCCGCCCGGCACCATCGGCTGGATCGGCACGCGATAGCTCGTCCCGGTCATGCCCGGACCGTCGTGCTCCTTGTCGCGCAGAGTGATCTTGTTCAGCCACTTGTGCGATGCCGACCCTGGCCAGCCCGGAATCATCAGGCGCAGCGGTCCGCCATGAATGTTCGGCAGCGCTTCATCGTTCATCGCCCACACGATCAGCGCCTCAGCTTCCATGGCCTTCGGAAGGGGCACGCCGCGTGAGAGCGTGAGCTGCTTGGGATCGCCGGAGAGATGCTGATCCGTTCCGTAGTGCGCGGTATAGACTGCGCTCGGCTTCGGCGCTGCGGCCTTGAGTACTTCCGCGAGTGACACGCCCGTCCACTTCGCGCAGCCGGCGCCGCCGTTCGTCCATTGATTGCCGCGTGCTGAGGGTGTGTAGAACGATCGGCCGTTACCGCCGCACTCGAGCACGGCATAAAGCGACTTCTCAGCAAAGCGCTTCTTCAGTTCGCCGAGTGTCAGTTTGAGCGGTGAATTCACCTCGCCGTCGATGGTCAGTTCCCACGTATCGGGCTGCGCCGGCGGGTCGGGGAGCTGGCCATTGTTGCGAATGAAGAACTTCGAGAACGGCGTCGTCTCGTCATCGAGCAGATGCTCCGGCGTCTCCGCGACCAGCGGGCGCTCACCGAGCAATGAGAGGCCCGGATCCTTGCCGGGGAAGCTGAACGGCTGGGGGGCCTTCGCTGTCGCTGCTTCCGGCGCTTTTTTTGCTTCCTGCGCCAAGGCTGCCGGGATGAGGCCACCGGGCATCGTCGCGCTGTGGACGATCGTGCCACCGACAGCCGCACTCATGGCAGCGAGGCCCGCGCCATTGAGAAAGCCGCGGCGCGACACATCGGCCTTGCGCCCGAAAGCGATGACGTCAGCGCGCTCAGCGTCCTCGGCGTAGGTTTCTTCGATCAATCGTTCGCGTTTCCTCGCCATTGTTCTGTCCTCTCAGGTGTGTGAGGTTCGATGTATTTATATGAATACATCCGAATATAATGATACGACTCATGAGAGGTGCTGCCAACTCTAGCGTCGTCGATGACATCCCGATGTCTGGCGGCCGCTCTGTGCATCCTGGTTACGCTATGGCCCCAATGCCGAATGCTCCACGGCTTTCCGCCGTCAAGGCGTTGCGAATCGATCCCTTTTTGCTGCAACTGCTTGAAGTTGGGAATCTGTGGAGGCGGGGTCGATGTCCATCTTCGAAGCCATGGAGCGGCTGGCGGGTGCGGCATTGCTCGCGCTCGCGCCCGCTGCGGGCGTTGCAACTCTGGCGGAGCACCGCAGCCGTGGCGTGCATCTTGTCGCGGCGCTGCGGGCGCGCGGCGCTGGTGATCTTGTCGATGGCTATGTCGGTGAGCTGACACGCGAAATCTGGGTCGGCGCCGAGACGCGCAGTCTGCCGCAGGAGCAGCTCGAGCGGCACTTCGCCGATCTCGCCGAGATCCTCGCCGACTACGAGATTTCCGAGGCCTGCCTCGAAGGCGCGCTGTCGCCGTCGGCTGGCGGCGACCGCGGGCGGCGCATTGCCGTCGATCTCTTCCTCAAGGCCCGCTCGGATGGCGTGCTCGCGGCGCGTAATCTCTCCGAGGACGTGGCGATGTTCGTGCTCGAGCGCAGCTTCGCGCGGCTCGTGCGCGAGCGTCAGCGCATCACATCGCTCGCGCCCATGCTGAGAGAGTTCCTTGGGCCGCAGCCGAGCGCCGCACCGACGCCGGAAATGCCGCAGGCCATTGCCGAGCCGCCGCATCAGGCAGCCGCTGCGCCTGCGCCGACAGCGCCGCCGAAGCAGGCCGCTACGGATATCTCTGTCACCGCGCGCCCGCCCGCCGAGGCTGATGAGCGCGCCCGCATCCGCACGCAGTACGATATCTCGGAGGCCGCCGAAGCGCGCATCATGGCACTCATCGAGAGCCAGGGTGCGAGCGGCACAGGACGGATCGCCCGCCTCGAAGCTCTGGCGCGTTGGCTCCAGGAAGCGCGCGCGCAACTCATGCGCCCGACGAACGACGACGGCGATCTGCGCAAGCTCAAGATGCGCGCCGCCGATGCGCTTGCGGCGGGCGATCTCGCGCTCGCCATGGAGACGCTGAAGCATATTCGCCGCGCGCTTCGCGATGGCCGCCGGCGCATCGAGGCGCGGCTCGAGGATGAGGTCGCAGCACTCAAGACGCAGATGACCGAAGAGGCGCGCGCTGCCGCGCGTCTCGCGGAACTCGCGGTTGCCCGGCGGGACTATCTCGTCGCGGCCGACCTGTTCGTCGAGGCTGCCGACTGCCTGCCGAAGAGCGCACGCGAGGAAGCCTGGCGCTATCATCTCGCCCGCGCCGACGCCCTCCTGCGCAAAGCCGAGGAGGAGGAGGACGAGCCCGCGCTCGGCGAAGCCCTCGCAGGCTATGGCGGCGTGCTGAAGCTGCTCTCGGATGGATCGAATGCACACGGCGCAGCGCGCGCCAACATCGGTCTCGGTCGTGCGCTCCACCGTCAGGCTGAAGCCGCAACCGGTGTTGGACGCTTGACGGATGCCATCCAGGCTTTCCGCAAGGCCCTGACCCTCGTATCGACCGATGACGCACCTGTTCTATGGTGCGAGGCGCAGGCAGGGCTCGCCAGAAGTCTTGCGCTCTCCGGCCGGCGCGCGCAGCAAGTAGGCCCCCTCCGGGAAGCGGCGGAGACCTATCGCGCAGCGCTCGCCGCGGCGACCGACGAACTCGCCATGCAGTCGCGTCTGGAAATCAATCTCGGGCTCGGCGCGGCGCTGCTGGAACTCGCCGAGCTCGACAAATCGCCAGCCGTGATCGAAGGTGCAGCGGCCGCCTATGCGGATGCGCTGTCGGCACTGTCTCGGGACGAGGCGCCTGCTGCCTGGGCCGAAGCCAGCTACAACCTCGGTAGCGCGCTGCTCACGCGCGCCGACATGCGCGGCGAGGGCGGCCCCGATATCGAGCGGTTGACGCAAGCTGTGGCCGCGCTGGGTGGGGCTGTTGATGTTATGTCGCCCGAGCGCGATGGCGAGATCTGGGTCAATGCCAGCTTGACGCTTGCCGATGCGCAAGCGGCCCTAGCCGAGACGGATGCACAGCCGGCCGCTCGACTGCATCAGGCCATTGCGATCTACCGCCGTGTTCTCGAAGCGGTCGATCGCGCGGCGACTCCCATCACGTGGGCAACGGCCAGCATGAATCTCGGCTCGGCGCTCATCCGGCTCGGTGAGCGTGAGGACAAGCGCAACAACTGGCTGGCTGCTGCCGGTGCGATGGTGCCAGCTCTCGAAGTCTTCGAAGCCGAGGGCGCGGCCGCCCACGCTGATGTCGCCCGGCGCACGCTGAAGCGCTTCCACGAGGAGTGGGTTGGCCTGCTTGCGCCGCAGCCCACAGGCCCCGTCGCGCCCCCCGCGACGCCACGCCTCCAGCAGGTCAGCTAGACACGCCAACGGCAGCGCATCAGCCCGGCACCGCTTGCGGTGCCGGGGCCTCGCGATGGCGTCTTTTCATCCGATGGGCTCGGGTCGATCTGCCCGATTTCCAGGCGATGAGCCTATTTTTCGGGCCGGACATGCTCTAAGTTCCCGCCTTAAAATCCGGCACTGATAGGCTAACGTGCGGGGCAATCGAGGCATTCGGCTCCGCGATCTGTTCTGGCACGTCGCATGCTTAGAGCATGGGGTGCCGGGGACATCGTCGCCGTCACCGCAGGGAGCGCAGGCAAAGTGACATGAAGAAGATCGAAGCCATCATCAAACCTTTCAAGCTCGACGAGGTGAAGGAGGCGCTCCAGGAGATCGGTCTCCAGGGCATCACAGTGATCGAGGCCAAGGGATTTGGCCGCCAGAAAGGTCACACCGAGCTCTATCGCGGCGCCGAGTACGTTGTCGATTTCCTCCCGAAAGTGAAGATCGAGGTCGTGCTGCCTGACGACATGGTCGGCAAGGCGGTCGACGCGATCCAGAAAGCCGCTAAGACAGGCCGCATCGGCGACGGCAAGATCTTTGTCTCGACGATCGAAGAGGCCATCCGCATCCGTACCGGTGAAACAGGTACCGACGCCATTTGAAGCCCTCACCTAATTCGGTCCTCGCACGGCTCTGATGCTGCGAGGACCGCACTTCCTACCTCTGACACCTCACCAATCACAAACTGGGGAAACTAAGCATGTCCAAGACCGCTGCTGACGTGATCAAGATGATCAAGGATAAGGACGTCAAATTCCTTGATCTGCGGTTCACTGACACCAAAGGCAAGATGCAGCACGTGACCGCCGATGCTTCGTGCGTCGACGATGCCATGTTCTCTGAAGGCTACGCCTTCGACGGCTCGTCGATCGCCGGCTGGAAAGGCATCGAGGCCTCGGACATGACGCTGATGCTCGATCCGGCATCGGCGCACATGGATCCCTTCTTCGCGCAAAGCACGATGGCGATCTTCTGCGACGTCATCGAGCCCTCGACCGGCGAGCTCTACGAGCGCGACCCGCGCGGCATCGCCAAGAAGGCCGAAGCCTACATGAAGAGCCTCGGCATTGGCGACGCGATCTACTTCGGTCCGGAAGCCGAGTTCTTCATCTTCGACGACGTCCGCTTTTCGTCGGAGCCTTACAACACGGGCTTCATCCTCGATGGCAGCGAGCTGCCGACGAACACGTACACGAAGTACGAGACGGGTAACCTCGGCCACCGTCCGCGCATGAAGGGCGGCTACTTCCCCGTGCCGCCGATCGACAGCGCGCAGGACATGCGCTCCGAGATGCTTTCCGTGATGTCGGAGATGGGCGTCGTCGTCGAGAAGCATCACCACGAGGTTGCTTCCGCACAGCATGAGCTCGGCATCAAGTTCGGCCCGATGATCACGATGGCCGACCATCTGCAGATCTACAAGTATGTGATCCATCAGGTCGCGCAGGCTTACGGCAAGACCGCGACGTTCATGCCGAAGCCCGTCTTCGGCGACAACGGCTCGGGCATGCACGTTCATCAGTCGATCTGGAACAACGGCCAGCCGACCTTCGCCGGCAACAAGTACGCCGACCTCTCCGATACCTGCCTGAGCTACATCGCCGGCATCCTGAAGCACGCGAAGTCGATCAACGCCTTCACGAACCCGTCGACGAACTCCTACAAACGTCTGGTCCCGGGTTACGAAGCGCCCGTGCTGCTCGCCTACTCGGCACGCAACCGCTCGGCTTCCTGCCGCATCCCGCACGTGACGAGCCCGAAGGCCAAGCGCATCGAGATCCGCTTCCCGGATCCGTCCGCGAACCCCTACCTCGCCTTCGCTGCGATGCTGATGGCTGGCCTGGATGGCATCCAGAACAAGTTGCACCCCGGCGATGCCATGGACAAGAACCTGTACGATCTGCCGCCGGCCGAGCTTGCCAAGATCCCGACGGTGTGCGGTTCGCTCCGCGAGGCGCTGTCGAGCCTCGATGCCGACCGCGGCTACCTCAAGATGGGTGGCGTGTTCACCGACGACATGATCGACGCTTATATCGAGCTCAAGATGGCTGACGTCGAGCGTATGGAAATGACACCGCACCCGGTCGAGTTCGACATGTACTACTCGGTCTAGGGCCCCGATCGACCTCGATGTGCTCCGCGCATCGGGATCGTTCGTCGGTCTCTCATGACCTTACTCGGAGCACGTCCCGGCGGGCGTGCTCTCGGGGCGCTCGGGGGGAGACCCGGGAACGGGTTCCGAGGGGGGCCGGACCGTCAGGTCCGGCCCATTTTCTTTGCGCCCCCGAGGTGGTTCGCCTTCCAGTGTGGCGTGTGCCTCGTTGCGGCATTTTCCGCAGCCGTCTCGAAGACATGCCCTCAGGTACGGGCCGCGGCATTTTTTTGCCGCCGTCTCCTCGATTTGGGGTGGATCGATGTTTGCTCTGGGGCGAGTGACCTGTTACAAGGCCGGCGGCTCGCGGGCGCACGTCGCTTCGCTGCCCGCGCTCCCTTCGTCTATCGGTTAGGACGTCAGATTTTCAATCTGAAAAGACGGGTTCGACTCCCGTAGGGAGCGCCATGATTTATAAGGATAATTTTTCCTTTCTGGCGCCAAGTCGACTCTTCCGCCCCCCCTTCAAGTCGACTCTTGACTTCGTTTCGTTCGCTTCAACCCACTCTCGACGCTTCGCCGCCGCCGCACTTCGCTGGCGATCAGTGCGCTTTACGTAGAGCCGAGCGGCCTGCGGCGTCTTATGCCCGGACAACGCCATTACGCCTTGCTCGGCGAGCTCGGCATCGCCGAGTTCCGTCATGCCACCGTGCCTGCAAGCGTCGAGCGTTACATGGGTGCCGAGCTTCGCGTGCTCGCGTGCCTCGCGGACTTTTGCCTGGGCATAGACCATCGCATACGGCCTTGACGGCCCACGTGAACCCTTCGTGACGACGATCGGGACGCCGAGGTGAGGAAGCTCCGCCAGGTACGCTTCTAACTCTGGATAGAGTTTGCGTCCCTCGATCTCGAGAGGTTGAAGGACGATTTGCCCCGTCTTGTGATGCAGAATCCGAACGTGCTTGGGATGTTTGGGCGGGCGATAATCCGGCCATGTGATCTTGCCTGCCAATACATTCTCCGGCCGCTGCAGCCACTCGAAACAGATCAGCGCAGCAGCTCCCAGGTGAGGTTCGCCAATGTCTCGTAACGCCTGAGCGAGGGCGTAGGCTTCGGCGCGCGTTGCTGCCGATTTTGTCTGGCTGCCAGTGATCTTCAGAACTCCTTCGAAGGGGTTCTCCATAGGAACGACGTTTGGATATAGCCGACGGACAATCTTCCAGGCTCGGCGTGCAATATCGATCGACAAGTTGGCCTGGCGCACTCGCTTTCCGCGCGGCCCAGTCTGCAGTGCCGCATACATCTTGTCCGCGGCGCGCGCCGATATCGATGGAACGGGAAGCTCACCAATCGTTCCGCCAGTCTTGGTCGGAAGATTCTCAATGCGGGCCAAGGCCCGCAAGTATTCCGGTCGGCTTCTCTCGCTGACGCGTTCGAACGCGGCTGACTTGCGATAGCGCTCGAATAGCCACACAACAGTGCCGAAGCGCGGGCTCAGATCTAGATCTCGGACGGCGCTTCGCCCGGTCCGCCACGAGTCGTAGTGTGCATTCAGAAGGTTCGCGCGTTCGACTGCCGCCGCGTAGTCCGTGCCCAATACCTCGCTAAAAATGGAGAAGCCTGCGGCACGGTCCTTAGCCCGGACCCGCCAGTAGTATGCAACACTGCCATCGTTGAGGCGTCGCTCGACCATGTATCGGGGCCAACCAAGTGGCCGTCTCACAGGACGTCTGCTGCGTCCTGGAGCTTGCCCGACGCCAGCCGGTCGATTGCCAGATCCAGATCTTCCTTCAACCATCGCTCCCCCTTCCCTGGAAGCTTGACGGGCCGAGGCCATAGATTACCAACGGCGCGACGGAACGAATAGGGCGAACGCTCGCCGCAGTACGCCGCGGCAGTGCGTGCAGTCATGAGGCGTGGCCATCGGTCCTTGGACTCTATGATGCCTCGGGTCATGATGGACCTATCCAGCTTATCGGTCCATCGCTTCGGCTTCAGGAAAAACAAGAATGGCTGTGTTTCGTAACGGCGCATTGCCCGACGGCGAAATTGCAATGTGCCGAAGAGCGTCCATGCTCTGGACGCGCCATGTTTGTCGCTGACCATCCAGTTGGAGAGGCTTCTGCTGGAGGGCACCAGTAGTAGATGGCTCATGCAGGACGACAGCAAGAGATGCTGCAATCGATATCGCTCCTGCAGATGCGCTCCATGCCGCTAATCGCCAAGCACTTGCCTGGCGAAGCGCGTGATCGTGGTGTGCGCTCCACGTTTGCCGAGCACGAAAATACGGAACGGCTCTAGCGGCAGTGATACCGAGCACCGCGGCTACGCCGTGAATTGGATGTGCGCGTAGCCGAACAACCATAGCACGTTGCTCGGGTCGGAGAAACCACGCAAGCGCGGTTGCTTGTAGCGCGAGGTTGATCCCGAGCGCTGTCTGATAGGCGGCGGGTGGATGTCTCCCCACCTCGTTTGGCCAGAGATCCACGACGACGCCGATTCCAACCTGCGCGGCGAAGGCACCGCCGATATGGAGGAGATTGAGCGCGCCATTGGCGCGACCGGATGCCGACTTGGGGAACAAGTCAGATAGGATGGCAAAACTCAAAACTGTGCCGGCTCCCATGCCGGCGATCGCGATCCACGGAA
Organism: Pseudomonadota bacterium; assembly: GCA_023430845.1. Classification (GTDB taxonomy): domain Bacteria; phylum Pseudomonadota; class Alphaproteobacteria; order Rhizobiales; family Hyphomicrobiaceae. The sequence goes on along the minus strand of JAEYYJ010000208.1, from coordinate 16,904 downwards.
GCCAAGTCGGGATCGGCCAGCGCAGAACTAATGCGAGCTGCGCAAGCAATGCAAGCTTAGCGACAAATGCGAGGGTCGCCGAAAGCGGGACGCCGCATCTGCGAAGCCGATCGCCGAAAGTGCCGAGGATCAGCGCGAATGCACTCAGCGCAATCGCCATAAACAGCAGATGCATGACTACGTCTTGGCGCGGCAGCCCCTCGACATCGGTAAGCCACGGTCCGGCCCATAGGCCCTGCAATGCCCAAGCCGAGCCGATGGTCGTCGCCGAGAGGGGCGCGAGACGCCAGAAACGCGCGTCCCGATAGATCGCTCGGATGCTCATACCGGAAGCGGTGGACTCACCTCGTTCGAGCCTTGGACGTTCCGGCACGAAAACTAGGATAAGCAGTGCCGCTATGGCCGATAGAAGCGCCAGAAGCATGAACAATCCGCGCCATCCTATAGATGCGATCAGTATCTCGGCAGGTGCGGTCGCTGTGACGGCGCCCAAAGTCCCGAAGGCAATGAGCCAACCATTGGCCAGTGCGATCCGATCGGCAGGGGACCAAAGCACGAGTGCTTTTAGGCCAGCCATCAGCGCACCAGCCACGCCGAGACCGATCAGGGCTCTCCCGAGGATCAGGCCGAGGAGATCTTGCGCGCAGGCAAAGACGGCGGCGCCGATCGCTGCGATCAAGAGTAGAGTGGCTTGCACGCGGCGTGGCCCGAAGCGATCGAGCCATGAGCCGAGCGGAAGTTGAACCGCGCCAAAGGTTAGGAACAGAATGGCGGTGAGGATGCCGAGATCAGCGGCAGAGAGCCCAAACTCGCTGACGAGCGGACCGGAGATCAGCGCATTGATGGTGCGGAAGACGTAGCTGAGAAAATAGCCTGCGGCGAACGGCAGCAGGACGGTCGCGATGAGACGCCAAGTTCGATCGTCATTGATTAGCTTCGCTTCTGACTCGAAAGGCTTGCTCAGAATGCGCGGCAATTCGCCGTCTGGATCAGCGGCGAGGCCATAGGAGGGCGAAAGGTACGACGTGTGCGCCGATGAGATCACCATAGTCATGCGGAGCTACACCTCTCGTCCCGGCCATGGAGTGCAGAATGCCTCGAGCGCTCGTGATGTTTCCGGAGGCAGAGGCGCCGCGCGGCGCGTCGTACGATTCATGAGCACGACGGTAGATCTGGCACTGGCGGCGCAGCGCTCATCGACGAACAACGCCTGGGTTATGACCAGCGAGGTGCGGCCAACATGCGCACATCGCGAACCGATGACGACGCTGCCCGGCCATCGCATTTCGCCGAGAAAGTCGATCTCGAGTCGTGCGATGACGAATTGGCCATCGATCGGCAGCGGGATACGACGTGGATCGTGCAGTAGCTCCATGTGCGCGTTCTGGCAGCAGACCGCAAACACGGCATTGGAGATGTGACCGTTACAGTCCGTATCGGCGAAGCGCAGCTTCTCCATCGTGTGGAGCGGGTAGTCCTCAAGGCGAGGTCGCACGCGGATAGTCTTGTCTTGATGCATGGTTTGATGAAGGCCGTTCGTTGATCCGTTGGGAGACGACATCGGTTCACGCCCCCTCCGCCTTGTCGCGGCGCCAGATCAGGCGGGCCGTGCCGTCCTCCGCTGCTTCGGTCAGGATGGCCCAAATGGGCTGCGGCCACCCTGGATCGTCGAGGCGCACGCGCAGATAGGTCTGGTCCGTGCCCTGCTTGATCCGACGCCACACCGCGCCGATCTCGGTGGCGCCGAGCATCACGCGGAAATCCGGTGCACTTTCACTCTCCTTGCGGTCGTTGGCGACAATCTTCACCCGTGCGTTCATGGTGATCGTGCGGATGGTGCCGGCGTAGCCGTCGTTGACGGCTGATAAAACTCCGATGACGGCCATACTCTGCTCTCCTTGGTCAGTTGGCAGTGAGGGTGGATGCGCCGCGGTAGGGGCGCAGGATGATGTCCTTGTGGACGATGACGCGCAGCGGCCAACCCGGTCGGACGGTAATGGTCGGCTGAACGTTGAGGTGGCGTTCGACCAACCGCTGGCCAGCGCGGTTGGTCGTCGACTGCGTCGAGAGCTGGAGCGCTCGGATGAGGTCGCTGTCGCCGGAATTTCCGAACACGAGCTCGCTGCCGACGCCGATCACGGTTGCGAGCGCGACGCCTTTCAGCAATTGCCAGGTGTGCAGATCGACCTGATCGGCAACGCCGGCATAACCGCCGGTGTCGGTCGCCGGCAGATTGTCGATGACGACGGAGGATCCGTCCGGCAGGATGATGCGCTGCCAGATGACGAGGGCGCGCTCCTGGCCGAATGCGACGACGTTGTCATACTTGCCGATCAGGCGGGATCCTTGCGGGATGAGCAGAAAGCGGCCCGAAACGGTATCGAAAATGTTCTCCGTCACCTGGGCGATGACGAAGCCCGGCAGATCGGAGTTGAGGCCGGTCACGAGGCTTGCCGCAATGACGGTCCCGGCCATCAACTGATACGGCGAGGCCGGTGTCTGCAGGCCATGCGGATTGTAGATCTCCTTCTCGGGACCGGAGCGCAGGAACGTCAGCTTGCGCAGGCTCTCCGTCGCGTCCGTGCCGGTGGGCTCGAGGTTGCCTGCAGCGAGCGCGCGGGGTTGGTCCGCCGCGCGCAACGCGGTCAGCGCGCCAGTGTCGCCGGCGCTTGGAGCTGAACGCGATTGAGAGGCAGGTTCCGTACGGGTCGCGCTTTCCTGTGGCGGCGCCTTCAATTGTAGGCGGAAGAAGACCTGGGATTCTCGTGCCTGTCCCGCCATGCGAGCCAGCCGAGCGCGCTCCATCTGTTCGCCCTGGTCGATCGGATCGCCGCCAACCTCGGTCAATTGTGGGATGCCTGATGGCGGACGTACCGGTTCGGGTGGACGCTCCGTGCGCACGCCGTCGTACGACGCGGGCAATCTAGCGAGGCTCTCGGGTGTAGGCTTGTTCTCGACGTTGATGAGCTCTCGGGGCGCGCCGACCTGGAGCTTTGGCGGCTGGAGGGCAATGAGAACCAGGAAGGCGACGAGCAGCAGCACGACAGCGGCACCGCCGATCAGCACTTTGCGGTTGATGCGCGTCACCAGCCGGGGCCGCGCGCGCAGCTCGAGCGTTTCCGGCGCGACCTTCTCGGTCTCGGCCTTTTTGGCGCGGTCGCTCTCGCTCATGAGCGTGTCTCCCGCCAGACCGCGTCCGTGCGGACAATGCGCACGACTCGCTGTGGGACCGTGCCGAGGCGGAGCTCGGCGGCAGCGAACAGACGATCGACGATGTAGGTCGTGCCGCGCACGCGGTAGTTGACGAGCGCGGACTTGCCGTCGGGGCCGATGACGAACAGGGGCGGCGCTTCGCCCTGCGCGAGGCCCGACGGGAACTGGATGTACACCTTGGAGCCATCATCGAAGACCTGGCGCGGCTTCCAGGGCGCGTCGCCCTCGATGCGGTAGCGGAAGCGCAGCTGGTCGATGTTGACGCCGCCGTCGATCGACGCGAGTGAGGCTGCAGCCTCGTCGCGCTGCTTGCGCAGGGATACGAGCTCGGCCGCAGGATACGTCCACGACACCGACGCCATGTAGGTCTTGTCGCTCGAACGCATCTCGAGGTGGTAGGTGCGCCGATCGGTGGTGATGACAAGGTTGGTCTCGAGGTCGGCGCCGACCGGCTTCACCAGGATGTGGACTTGCGCTTCCTTTCCGTCGCCACTCGTCGTGTCGCCGACCACCCATCGCACAGTATCGCCGGCCGAGACGGAGACGAGCCTCTCGCCTGCCTCGAGCGCGACATCCGTTACCTGATTGACGGCGGCATAGAGCTGGTAGAGCGCACCTTTGGTATAGGGATAGACCTGGATGGCATTGATGTAGCCATCCTTGACCGGCTCGACGCGTGCCGCGGCGTTGGCTCCTGTCACGCGCTCTGATGGTGGACGAGCATCCTTCTTCTTGTCGGCCTCCTTGCCGACGGGCTTGAGCTGGCCGGGAAGAGGAAGCGGTGTTGGCACCTCAACATAGCGGACGGGCGTTTTCGGTTCCGGCTCGCGCCGGGCCGCCAGGGCCGGACTGTCGAGGATGGGGATCTCGGGCACCTTGACGCTGGGAGTGCAAGCACTGAGGCTACTCGACGCTACGAGAGCAACTGCAACACAACGCAACGTGCTCATTTGGACTCTCCGGTGGTGACGTCCTGAGACCAGTTGAAGGCGTGCACGTAGATGCCGAGCGGGTTCTTGCGTACGGCGTCGACGGTTCGGGGTGGCGTGATGACGATGGAGAAGAGGCCGGTGAGGCGTTTGGTGTCCCTCACTGCCCCGCTCTCGAACGTGCGTTCCAGCCAGCGCACCTGAAAGGACGTGTCCGAAGCGCGCACGACGCTCGTCACGTCGACGGCGACGGTCTGCCGGCCGACGCGAGAGAAGGGATCAATCTCGCGGGCGTACTCGTTGAGCGTGACCGCGGCCTTGTCGGTCACGACGTCATAGGCCTTGAGCCAGTTCTGCCGCACAACAACGGGATCGATCGACAGCGCGCGCACATGGTCGACGAAGCGGGACAGATGAAAGGCGATTTGCGCGTCGCTCGGCGTGTAGGTCTCGACCGCCGGCCCGACAGCTCGCGCGCCACCGCGCGAGTCCACCTCGACAATGTAGGGGACGATCGCGCTCGTTCGCCCGATCCAGACGAGGATGGCCGCGAGCAGAAGCGAGAGGCCAAGGCTGCCGATGGCCACGAGACGCCAGTTGTGCGCCTGCACGCGGGCACTTCCCATGCGCTCGTCCCAGGCCTGCGCAGCTTTCTGGTAGGGCGTGACCGGCTCCGGCGTTTCACCGTAGCGCAAGGTTGATCGCTTGAAGGCCATGGCTGTCCCCTCTACGTCCTGTTCTTCAGATCGGGGCCGCTGCTGCTACCCGCGCGGTCGCCGTCGCGGAGCGCGTGCGCAGCCATCATGCCGGCCTGGGTCATGCGCTGGCGGCGGGTGAGGCTCTGTGCCCATGCCGGCGGACCCGACGATGACGCGCTGCCGCCGGAAGAATCGGCGTCAGGACTTTTGCCGCCACCCTCTCCCGACGAGGCCGCATCCCGGTATCCCTGTGCGGCGCCGTGGCGATAGGCAGTGCGCAGCGGCGCCGCCGCCGAAGATGCCATGCGCGATGCCGGTCCAGAGACGGTGGCTCGCGCGACGCCGGCCGCGCCACCTGCCTCATAAGCGGCGCCGACACGGCCCGAGAGCGATGCAGCCGACTTGATGGCACCGCTTGCCGCGCGTCCGGCCATACGGGCCGAACCCGCCGTCGCGATGCCGCCGGCAACTGTCGTGCCGCCGAGTGCAGCCATTGTCGCAACCGCGGCGCCGGCACCAAGCTGCGGGGCGCCGGTGATCAATCCAGCGGCAATGCCTGGAACGAAGATGGCGAGGCCGAAGACGGCAATCGCGCCGAGGATGCAGGACGCCGCCTGCGTCAGCGTCACCTCGCCGGTGGGGCGCATGACCGTGCCGAAGATCGACGAGCCGATGCCAACCACGATCGCCAGCACCATGAGCTTGATGCCCGACGAAATGACATTGCCGAGCACGCGCTCGGCCAGAAACGCCGTCTGTCCGAACAGCGCGAACGGCACCAGCACGAAGCCCGCCAGTACCGTCAGCTTGAACTCGATGATGGTGATGAACAGCTGCACCGACAGCACGAAGAAGGCGAGCAGTACAATCACCCAGGCCAGCATCAGCACGGCGATCGTCACGAAATTCGAAAAGAACGTCGTGATGCCGATCAATTCGCCGGCTTTCTCCAGTAGCGGCTTCGATGCCGTGAACCCGGTCGAGGCCACGAACCCCGGCCGCATCAAATCGGCAGAGGTCAGCGATGTCCCAGTGGCCTTCAGACCGAGGCCCGCGAACGATTGGAAGATAATGTCCGCCAGGCTCTGAAAATTCGACAGCAGCAGCGCGAAGAAGCCGACATACAACACCTTGCGGATGAGCTGAGCGACGACATTGTCCTCGCCCATCAGCGCCCAGAACAATCCAGCGAGTGTGATGTCGATTGCAATTAGGATGCTCGTCAGGAATGCGACGTCGCCGGCGAGCAGTCCGAAACCACTGTCAATGTATCGACTGAACGTCGCTGTGAACTGGTCGATGATCGCGAGATCGTCCATATGCTTTTCAAGCTCCTGGCAAAGCTTCGCTGTCGGCAGAAATCGCGGTGGCCGTTGATCGCGTCAGAAGTGATGGTCAGGCTTCGGCTATTGTCGTCGTCGGTGGCCGCGGTGGCGTCGCTGCGCGAGCGGGCTACTGCCCGCACCCGTTCGGGGAGACCCCGAACCCCCTCCTTTTTGATACTTCAAAGGACGGGTGGTCCGGCGGGTGTCCCGCCGGCTGGGGTGCGGGGCTGGCCCCGCTCGCGCAGCGAATATCTCGGTGAACATCGAGGTTCCTTCCGTTCTCATCGGCTTCCCGAGTACCCAGATCCCGTACCGACAAAGGATTTGAAGCGTTGGCGGGCTTCATCCTCGGTTGCGAGGTTACGGGCTCGGCTGACGGTTTCGGCACGATGTTGTGCAGCGAGCAGACTTTGCAGTGCGAGGTACTGCTTGACGGCGAGGCCGGTGAGTTCGTTGCCGGCGTGTGTGGCATCGAGCGCGCCGGCGGCGTTGCTTGATCGCGTCATGGCATCGCCGAGGAGGCGTGTGTCGGTTTCGATCCCGTCGGCGATCTGGCCTTGCAGGAGGGCTGCGCGTTTGAGGCCTGCGTATTCCTCGTCCCATCGGGATTTGGCATTGCGCAATACGTCATTTGACGAGAGCGCGGCCGAGACCTGGGAGGGGAAGAGGCGTTCGTAGGTGGACTGTGTTTGCTGTAGTTTTAGCGCGATGCCCTGGCCGGCGTGGAGCTGGGTTTGGATGCCGGTCAGGGTGCGCTGTAGGTCGGGTGACAGAGTGCCTCCGAGCCGCGTCAGGTTCTGATCCATACGCAGGATCATCTGCGCCTGGTTCTGCAGGGCGCGGACCTGAGTGTTGATTTGTTCGAGGGCACGGGCTGCCGACAGCAGGTTCTGCTGGTAGTTCGCGGGATCGAAGACGGTCAGCGCGTTCGCGCCGGGCGGAAGGGCGCTGCTCGTCAGGAGTGCCAATGCGAGCACAGTGGCAACTCCGCGTGCTGCGCGCCGTCGTGCGGCGCGGTTGGGCTTGGTCGATATAGGGAATTGCGCCAGGTGCTCAAGAAGATCGTCGCGGACTATTGGTGTAGCCGCTGGCTCCAGCGATCGTACTGCTTCCGGCACTTCGAATTGGGACGTGTCAGATGTCGGAGGCGGTGCCGTCGGCAGAATTCGTGGTAGCGGAGGCGGCGTGGTCCGTGGGCGCTTGGCGCCGGGAAATGACGCCAGGAGATCGGCCGCCCAGGTGAGGTCCTTGGCACGCAGGAAGCCATCGGCGAAGCTTGCCTCTGACGCCTCTGCGATCGTGCGATCGATGAGTTTTTGGTCATCGGGCGACGAGGTCGCCGTGAGTGCCAGCGCCACCGGACCGAGGCCGAGCTCGAAGAGCCGGCTGCCTTGTGCGGACTGCAGGTAGTAGTCGCGCTTGGGCGTGGCTAGGCCGAGGATTTCGATCTGGCGGCCATTGAGGCCGAAGCGCTCGTAGACGGCCCGCATCTGCGGCTCGAGCGCGCGATCATTGGGCAGGAAGATCCGTGTCGGGCAGCTCTCGATGAGGGCTGGCGCGATCGCCGATCGCTCGATGTCGGCGAGCGACTGGGTGGCAAAGAGCACCGCGACGTTCTTCTTGCGCAGAGTCTTCAGCCATTCGCGGATGCGTGCGGCGAACATTGGCTCGTCGAGAAAGGTCCAGGCTTCGTCGAGCACGAGCAGTGTCGGCCGGCCGCCGAAGCGCGCCTCGAGGCGGTGGAAGAGATAGGTGAGCACCGGCGGGATCAACCGCTTGTGCTGCATGAGCGGCTCCATCTCGACGTGCAGTACGTCGCTCAATGCCAAGTTCTCAGTCGCGCCATCGAGTAGACGGCCATAGGGGCCCTCGAGCGTGTAGGGTGCCAGCGCCTGGCTGAGCGCGGTGGACTGCACGAGCACGGCGAGGCCGGTCAATGTGCGTTCGGCCTTCGGTGCCGATGCGAGGCTCTTCAATGCGGTCCAGAGCGCGTCCTTGATCTCGGGTGTGATCGTCACGCCCTCATTGATGATGAGACCGCTCACCCATTCGAGCGCGAAAGCGAGCTCGCCGGGCTCGTCGATTCGCGCGAGCGGCTGCAACGACAGTGTACCCTCGAGGCCAAGCTCGATGCTTTCGCCACCCATGGCGAGGGACGCTGCCCGCGCCGATCGGCCACGATCGAAGATCGCGATCTGCGCGCCGATGAAGCGACGGAACTGGAGGGCGAGCAGAGAGAGGAGGACTGATTTGCCGGAGCCGGTCGGACCGACGACGAAGGCATGACCGACATCGCCGCAGTGCAGATCTAGTCGGAAGGGGGTAGCACCGCGCGTCTCCGTCATCATCAGCGGCGGCGCGTCGAGATGCCGGTTCTTCTCCGGACCAGCCCACACGGCCGAGACCGGCATCATGTGCGCGAGGTTGAGCGTGTGGACGATCGGCTGGCGCACGTTGGCGTAGGGGTTGCCGGGGAGCGAACCCAGCCACGCTTCGACAGCATTCAACGTTTCGCGGATCGTTGTGAAGCCGCGGCCGTTGATAATCCGCTCCAGCGCCAGCAGCTTCTCGTCGGCGCGCTTGGGATCGGCATCGCCGACGACGAGCGTCGTCGTCAGATAGCCGAAGGCGACGTCATCGGCCCCAAGCTCCTGCAGCGCCTCATCGGCGTCTGCCGCCTTGTTGTCGGCATCGGAGTCGACCAGCGTCGTCTCGCGATTGAACATGACCTCGCGCAGGATCGCGGCGACGGACTTCCGCTTGGCGAACCACTGCCGTCGGAGCTTCGTCAGCTGCCGATTGGCCTGGATCTTGTCGAGGGCGATCCAGCGTGTCGTCCACCGGTAGGCAAAACCGAGATCATTGAGCGCGTCGAGCAGGCCGGGCGTTGTCGTGTTCGGGAACCCTGTCACGGTCAGCAGGCGTAAATGCTGGCGCCCGAGCTTCGGCTCGACGCCGCCAAGAAATGATGTATCACACAGGATGGCATCGAGGTGCGTCGGAACAGCCGGCACCGTCAACGGATGGCGCTTGTCCGAGATGGTCCCGTGCAGATAGGTGAGCGTCTCGACATCATCGAGTGCCTCGGCTTCGGGCAGGATCGACGACAAGAGTTCCAGCGCCCGCGTCGTCTCCGTTTCGAACCAGGCAAGCTGACCCCAGACATCCGCCTCGTCGCTATAGCCTTCCTGACGCTCATACAGGAGGCGCTCAGCACGGCCCTGATGCTCCGGTGGTGGGAGATAAAGAAGGGTTAGGTAGTAGCGGCTCTCATGATGCGCGCCGTCCGCCGAGAAGGCCGCATAGCGCTCCTGATCGACGAGCCACGACGCGGCATCGGCAAAGCGATGGCCAGGATACTGGTTGGCCGGCACACGCTCGGCCTCGAAGAACACGGCCCAGCCCTCGCCAAAGCGGCGCAGCACGTTATTCAGACGCGCCGAGACCGCGACGAGCTCGGCATCCGTTGCGCTGTCGAGGTCGGGCCCCCGATAGCGGATCGTGCGCTGGAAGGATCCGTCCTTGTTGAGGACGATGCCGGGGGCGACCAGGCTGGCCCAGGGCAGATAGTCAGCAAGTCCGGTCGCGGTCTTTCGGTATTCGGCGAGGTTCAGCATGAGAGCGCTCCTTTGTGGCGGGCGTGGCGGGACAGAACGGTCAGAAACTCAGGGTCCTTGCGCGTGACCCAGACGGCGAAGGCGTGACCGACGAGCCAGATGATGAGACCAGCGATCCACAGCCGCAGGCCAAGTCCGATTGCGGCGGCGAGCGTCCCGTTGAGAATCGCGAAGCTGCGCGGCGCACCGGCAAGCAAGATCGGCTCCGTCAACGAACGGTGCAGGGCGACTTCGAAGCCGGGCAGCGAGGCCGGTTGTCCGAGCATGGTGATGGCAACTCCATAACGTCAGTCGATGAGCGCGCCGCCGGCGAACGAAAAAAACGTCAGGAAGAACGACGTGGCGGCAAAAGCGATCGAGAGCCCGAATACGATCTGCAGCAGCCGTCGAAGTCCGCCGCCCATGTCGCCGAACGCAAGGCTCAAGCCGGTGACGATGATGATGACGACCGCGATGACCTTCGCGACCGGGCCCTCGATCGACTCGAGAATGCGCTGCAGCGGCGCCTCCCACGGCATGCCGGACCCGGCAGCCGCGACGGGTGTGCTGATCATTGTGAAGGCGATTGCCAATAATCGCTGCGCGAGCGGGCTATCGCCCACACCCATTCGGGGAGACCCCGAACCCCCTTCTTTTTGTGACTTGCATAAGGCGGGTGGTCTGGTCCGTGCGCGCAAGCGCACAGAGTTGCAGAGTGTCCCGCCGGGCGGGTCACAGGGCGGCAGCCCTGTTGCGAAGCAAGCAGTTTCGGTATACGCGCGCATCGTCATGCTCCATCAACGGGTCGAAGGATGGGAGTGCCGAGCGGCCTGAGCTGGTAATCACCGCTGTCATCGAGATCGGTGAGTTCGACGAGCGCGTCGAGCCGGCGATTGGCGCCACGGCCTGCGAGGAAGGCAATGACGTCGATGGCCTCGAGGATGAGATCGCGGGGGACTGTGACGACGGCCTCCTGCACGAGTTGCTCGAGGCGATAGAGACCGGCTTCGGCGGAGTTGGCGTGGACGGTGGTGATGCCGCCGGGATGACCAGTATTCCAGGCTTTGAGCATGTCGAGGGCTTCGGGTCCGCGCACCTCGCCGACGATGATGCGGTCGGGTCTGAGACGCAGCGTCGAGCGGACGAGATCGGCCAGCGAGGCCACGCCGGGTTTGGTGCGCAGCGCCACGCAATCGGTGGCGGCGCATTTGAGCTCGCGCGTGTCTTCAAGAATCAGGACGCGCTCGTCGCAGTCAGCGACCTCGGCGAGGAGTGCGTTGACGAGCGTGGTCTTGCCGGAAGATGTGCCGCCGACGACGAGGATGTTGCGGCGCTCGCGTACGGCAATTGCCAGCGCGTCGGCCTGCAAGGGCGACATGATGCGAGCTGCCACGTAGTCACGGAGGCGGTAGAGGACGTCGGCCGGCTTGCGCACTGAGAAGCACGGCGCGACCGCCACGGGCGGCATGACGCCTTCGAAGCGCTCGCCGGTCTCGGGCAGCTCGGCAGAAACAATCGGGGCGCCGGAGTGCACCTCGCGGTGCACGTGGGCCGCGACCAGCCGGATGATGCGCTCGACCTCGGCACTGCCGATGCGTTCGCCGCTGTCTTGACGGCCGACACTGGCACGATCGATCCACAGACGACCGTCCGGGTTGACCATTACTTCGATCACCGTCGGATCGGCGAGCGCCGCGGCGATGGCCGGACCGAAGGCCGTGCGCAGCATTTGCCGTCGGCGGCCTTGCGCCTCCTGGCTGGCGTGAAGGGACAGCAGATCAGCCATGGCCGGTGTCCTCCTTGGACTCTTCGGTCCTGGCAGCCGCCTCCCGAGACGCGCCATTCCCGCTCCCGGCAGTCCGCGTGCGCAGCGGTGCATCGTCGGACGCGGTGGCAAAGAGGTCCGGATTGTTGCTGGCAATGGTCTCGAGCACCTCGGAGACGAGGCGATGGTCGGTGGCGAGGCGACGGCCGACCTGGGCGACGAACACCTGGAAGCGTTCCCGTCCGAGCAGGCGGGCCGGTTCCTGCTCGCTTTGCGGCAGCGGCGGTGTGATGGTCAGGAAGTAGCGGACGAACAGTGCCAGGGTCTCAGTGACGATGGCGACGTCACGATTGACGGTTCCGACCACCTTGTGCAGCTGATCGAGGCGCCGGACGAGGACTACTTCGGCGCCCGGCACGCGCTGCGGCTCGAGGCTCAACCGCAGGGCTTCCTCGAGCATGGCCGATTTGGACCCGTGCCGCTGCTGTGCAACCTGATCGAACTTGTTGGCGAGCGGGCGCGAGATGTAGAGCGCGTAGCGTTTCTTGGCCATCACACGCGCACGCCTCCCGGAAACTGGACGATCGTGTCGTCATCGTCGCCGAGAGACCGGCCGACCTCGGTTTGCGGCGTAGCTTCCGCCTCGACCGGGCGGTCGACGAACAGCGGCAGGTCGTGAAGCTGGGTCGGCTTCGCCTTCGTGCGCGTGAGCTGCCGGGTGCGGGGCGGATCTTCCTCGCCCGTCACCATCTCCGACCAGGACGTGTCGAGCTTCGGATGCGTCGTGCGCGGCTCGCTCGGCCAGTCGTGGGGACGGATTGGGGGCGTGTCCGCGTAGCCGCCTGATGCGAGCGTAGGTGCTGGCAGTCGGCGCGCCAGAAAATTGCGGTCCGCGTAATATTGGAGTTTTTGGGCACGGATGGGTGGCACGCCGGAAACGAGAAGCAGCCCCTCGTCTGCAGGCAGTTGCAGGATCTCACCGGGCGTCAGTAACGGCCGGGCCGTCTCCTGCTCCGACACGGCGACGTGCGACAGCCACGCGGCGAGACGTCGGCCGGACAGGTTCTTCTGCGCCCGGAGCTCGGTCGCGGTGCCAAGCGCATCCGAGAGGCGCCGTGCCGTTCGCTCGTCGTTCGGCGCGAAGGCAACACGGACATGGCAGTTGTCGAGAATGGCGTGATTGGGACCGTAGGCCTTGTCGATCTGGTGCAGGGACTGCGCGACCAGGAACGCGCGAACGCCATAGCCGGCAAGGAAGGCGAGCGAGGACTCGAAGAAGTCGAGCCGACCGAGCGCGGGAAACTCATCGAGCATGAGCAACAGCCGGCGTTCGTTCGCGGAATCTGTGGGCAATCTCTCTGTCAGCCGGCGACCGATCTGGTTGAGGATCAGACGCACGAGCGGCCGTGTCCGCGAGATGTCGGAGGGTGGGACGACGAGGTAGAGCGAGACGGGCGGCTCGGCCTGCATGAGGTCGTTGATCGACCAGTCCGACGCCGCCGTCGTCGCAGCGATGATGGGGTCGCGATAGAGACCCAGCAGGCTCATGGCGGTGGAGACCACGCCGGAGCGCTCGTTGTCGGTCTTGTTCAGGAGTTCGCGGGCGACCGAGGCGACAACGGGATGGACGACTGGAGTCGTATCCGTGCCCAGGTGGTTGGTCGTCAGCATGATCCACAGCGTGCGCCGGATCGAGCGGGCGGGATCAGCGAGGAAGTTGGCGACCCGCGCGAGCGTCTTCTCTTTTTCGGCATAGAGAACGTGGAGGATGGCTCCGACCAGCAGCGCGTGTGCGGTCTTTTCCCAGTGATCGCGCTGTTCGCGCGCGCCGTCTGGATCGACGAGGATGTCGGCGATGTTCTGGACATCGCGGACCTCCATCTCACCCTTGCGCACTTCGAGTAGGGGATTGAAGCGCGCCGACAAGGGATTGGTCGGATCGAACAGCAGGCAATGGGAGAAGCGTGATCGCCAGCCGGCGGTCAGCGTCCAGTTTTCGCCCTTGATGTCATGGATGACGGCAGAATGGCGCCAGGTAAGCAGTGTCGGCACGACGAGGCCGACGCCCTTGCCCGATCGGGTCGGTGCCACGGCGATGACATGCTCGGGGCCGTCATGGCGCAGATACTGGCCATCCCATAGGCCGAGGATCAGTCCCTCGTCGCCGAGGAGTCCTGCGCTTTGCACATCCGCGCCGTCCGCCCAGCGGGCCGAGCCATAGGTTGTTATGAGGCTTTTTCGGCTGGCCCGCCGGGCGGCTCCCCCGACAGCGACGGCGCCGCCGGCAATCCCCCCGAAGGCGGCAACGGCACCGGCGCGTGCGAAGACGTCTGGTGCCTGGCTGTCGAAAGCCAGCCACCAGACGAAGAGCTTCCACGGCGCGTAGAGTTTGAGGCCGAAGAGATCACACCATGCGGTGCCGAGTGCCGGTTGGTACGCGAGCATCGCTGCGGCCCACTGCGTCGCGATGATGAGAGACGTCGTCACCAGCGCGAGGGCGATGAGGCCTTGAGTGATCGCAGCACGAAGCGGAATCATGAGGCGCGAACCTTTCGAGCGAGAACTTCGTCGCTACGAAAAGGTCGCAAGAGAGCGGGCGCTTATTCAATCCGGTAAATTGCGCACGATTGCGCACGAACGTGAAAGACCGTGAAGGGTTTGCGGCGGAATGTCGGCAGAGCGCTTCGTGCGCGTGAACTGAAATCCAGATCGAGTCGTCGATCGAGCGAACTTAAACGAGTGACCCTGACCTGCGCTGAAGAAGCCACGCACAGCAGCGCGCGTGCAGCGGAGCTGCCACAGCTCAAATCATCAATGATGGAGAGAGAAGCGGCGCCTATGCGTCGCCGCGATTGCGATAGTCGCACAGCGGAATGCCGCGCACCTTCGCCTTATCGGCGAGGTTGTCGGTCACGCCAGAGCCTGGGAACAGGACGACTCCAATCGGCATGGTATCGAGAAGCTGGTCATTGCGCTTGAAGGGCGCAGCCTTCGCGTGACGTGCCCAATCGGGCTTGAAGACGATCTGCGTGATCTTGCGGTTATCCGCCCAACAGGCGGCGATCCTCTCGGCGCCACGCGGCGCTCCGCCGTGGAGGAGGACCATGTCGGGGTGCTTCGCCAGTACCTTGTCGAGAATTGCCCAGATGCCGTTATGATCATTGCAGTCGACACCGCCGGCGAAGGCAATCCTGGTGCCCTTCGGGAGCAGCGTCTCCGCGTCGGCGCGACGACGTGCGTTGATGAATTCGCGGCTATCGATCATCGCGGCGGTCATCGTCGTCCGGTTGATCATCGAACCGGCGCGGGGACGCCAGATTGAGCCAGTATGGATGCCGAAAAGCTCAGCCGCGCCATCGCGGATGAATTCGAAGGTGTTGCGACGTTCGATCAGCGTCACGCCTTCCTGGGTGAGGCGTATCTGCCGATAGAAGCGATGCCGCACTTCGCGCTCGGTTGGATCGCGGCGTGCTTCCGGCGTGAGCTTCCTGGCAGCGGCGCGGACGACGGTGCACCAACCGTCTTGGACTGTGATGTCGAGGCGCAGGTAGGTGCCGTAGGTCATGGAAGTCTCCGAAACAAAAAATGCCCGGCACAGGGCCGGGCAAAGGTCGAGTGGAAGTAAGCGGTCTTACTCAGCTGCCATCATATGTGCCGTCTCATCGACGTCCTTGGCCGTGGCACTGCTCATCCCGACGGTGCGCAAAGGTTCGGGAAGCCAGCCGGTGCCCTCGAGTAGCCGCTCGGCCTCCTTGGCCATCTCCGCCTTCTTGAGATGCGCAATGCGCTCACCTGCCTTGTCTCCCTTGGCCTCGCGCACCGCGTCGAGAATGCGCGCCTTGGTCACGCGGCCGAGGAAAGCGTCGACGGTCGGCGTCCAGCCGGCCGCCGCCATGTCGAGCGAGACCGCGGATGCAAGACGACCGGCATGACGCAGCGCCTTCGGCCGCCGGTCGTAAGGCTGATGAACGGCATTGATCGTGAGGCCGATGCAATGGGCGAAGAGCGCGTGTCGGCTGTCTGTGTCGAGCTCGGCCAGCATGTCCCACAGATCGCCGGCATCCTCGGGCATCTGCTCGTCCCATGCCTTATGCCGCGTGTCGATCGCCTTGGCCGCCGGCGTGTCCGCAAGCCCGGACGTGTGGCCGAACAAGACGCTCTTCGCCTCGATCTCCAGGCATGTGTCGAAGCCGTAGTGATAGAAGAGCTTTAGGCACAGCGCGTGCAAGGCCGCGCGGTGCGCCACGTCGGGCTCGTTGGCGACGGCTTCGCGCAGCGCCAGTGTGCGATACGCCGTCAGCTCGGTCATCAGCCGATCCGACAAGGAGCGATTGCCGTCGTCCTCCTCGGTCTCATCGACGGGTTCGGCTTTATCCGCGTCGAAATCCTTCCCGGTCGACGTCATCCGCTGGCGATCGGATTGATCGCTGTCGGCTTCTTCATCGTCCGCGATCTGGGGCTCGTCCTCGGGTCGCACATAGCCGCGCTCGACGCGCAGCGCGCCCGTACTGTCGATGCTGACGAAGGCACCGGCCCGCGCGATGTCGTCCGGCTCGTAGAGGACGGGGCGGTCATCGAGTGCCTCGAGCGCCGTCTCGATCTCGCCGAGACGCCGATCTATTTCATCCGGCATCTCAGGAGCCTCGGCGTATTCAGCCTCAATCCGGTCGAGCTCGGCCTGGAGCGCGTTGCGAGTGGCCGTCTCCTCGTCGGTCATGGGCACCTCGCGGCCACTGAGCTGGCGCAGGCCATGACAGAAGCCGTAAGGGAGCTCGGTCACCACCTCGATCCACTTCCAGCCCTCGGCACGGATAGTGTCGGCTTCGCGCTCGAGCTTCTCGGCAACGAGCTTCTCGAGCAGGGGCGGTTCCTGCAGCCAGCCGCCGTCATCGGGCTCGAAGAGATCGCGCAGGATCGTGCCGCCGGCCTTCCCATAGGCCTCCGCACCGACTAATTGCGCGCGCTTGTCGGAGGCGCGCACGGCGCCCTCGGTCAGCAGGCGGCGGATGTGGAAGGGCTCCTTGTTATAGGAATGCTGCAGGGCCTCCCACACCTGCTCCTGACGCCCATGGTCGGGATTGATCGTGAAGCCCATGAGCTGGTCGAGTGTCATGCCGTCCTCGGCATAGACATCGAGCAGCTTCGGCGAGACCGCCGCGAGCCGCAGACGCTGGCGCACGACGGTGACCGACACGAAGAAGGCGGCAGCGATCTCCTCCTCGGACTGGCCCTTCTCGCGCAAGGCGAGGAAGGCGCGGAACTGATCCAAAGGATGCAACGGCGCGCGCTGCACGTTCTCCGCCAGGCTGTCCTCCTCGGCGATGCCGTCCGTGCGGACGATGCACGGAATGGGCGCATTGCGCGTGAGACGCTTCTTC
>JAEYYJ010000193.1 GCA_023430845.1 Pseudomonadota bacterium | reverse complement strand
GCATCACCCGCTGCGAGCTGCTTGACGATCTCGACGCCCTGCTCCTTGAGGATGCGCTGGACGCCGCGAATGGTGTAGGCGTCGCGGTTGAGCAGAGCTTTGATGCCTTTGATGAGCTCGACATCCTCGGGCCGATAGAAGCGCCGGCCTCCACCTCGCTTCAGCGGCTTGAGCTGCTTGAAGCGCTGCTCCCAGAAACGCAAAACGTGCTTAGGCACGTCCAGCTCGGTTGATACCTCGCTGATCGTGCGGAATGCATCCGCCGACTTCGCCATGATAGTGCCCCGCCGTGTTCATGACCTCATGCCGTCGCCCAACGGTGTGCGGCCATCCCTAACGTCACGTTTCCGAAGTTTCCCATGTGTTGATGCGAGTGTCCCGACCGAACTTCGGAATCACGTGGGACACTAGGATAATAATCCTGCTCGTGCGATTTGGATCAGAAATTCACTCAACTCCGCGCGACAATATCCGGCGCGCGTTCCGATAGTCACACCGGCCTCGAACTACTCAGCCGCCTTGCGTCGATTGAGGCGCGTATTGATGCGCTCCTTCATAATGTTGCTCGGCCGGAATACCAGAACCCGGCGCGGCGTGATCGGCACTTCCTCGCCCGTCTTGGGATTGCGGCCCATGCGCTGTGCTTTCGCACGCACGCCAAACGATCCGAATGAAGAGAGCTTTACGCCCTCACCCTGCGAAAGTGTCTCTGAAATTTCACTAAGGACCCGCTCGACGAGCTCCTGAGACTCGTTACGCGGCAGACCAACTTTGCGGACTAAAGCGTCCGCCAGATCCGCACGGGTCAATGTCTTGCTGCCCATTGGTAAACGCCTCCCCGATGCTTGATTGTGTAGAAGCTACCGGGAGCGCGCGGGCGGGTCAATGCCTGTGAACATCAAGCGGCTGAAATCGCAATAAAAACTGCACCGCCGCAACAGTGGGATGGTGGATGGGACAGGGCACGCACGCTTTGCCGGGCCGTTCACCAGCGGGCGAGGACCGCGCCCCAGGTGAAACCGCCGCCCATGGCCTCCATCAGGACGAGGTTGCCTTCCTTCAGGCGATGCTCCTCGAAGGCTTGGTTCAGGGCCAGCGGAATGGAGGCAGCCGACGTATTGCCGTGCTTGGCGAGCGTCGACATGATCTTTTTGGGATCCACGCCGAGCCGCTTGGCGATGCCGTCGAGAATGCGCTGATTGGCCTGGTGCGGCACGTAAAGGTCGATTTCCTCGGCTGCGTACCCGGTCTGGACGAGCGTCTCTTCGATCACGCCCGAAATCTTCTGGACGGCGTGGCGAAAGACCTCGCGCCCGTTCATGCGCAGGTGGCCGGTGGTCTTGGTCGAGCCTGGGCCGCCATCCACGTAGAGCAGATCCTCGTAGCGGCCGTCCGAGCGGATGCGGGTCGAGTGAATGCCGCGATCCTCCCGCGTGCCCTTCTGGGGCTGTGCCTCGAGCACGACGGCGCCGGCGCCATCACCGAACAGCACGCATGTGCCGCGATCCGACCAATCCAGAATGCGCGAGAAGGTTTCCGCGCCGACGACGATGGCGCGCTTGAACTGGCCGGTTTTGAGGAAGTTGTCGGCCGTCGTCATGGCATAGACGAAGCCCGAGCACACGGCCTGAACGTCGAAGGCGGCGCCATTCGTGATGCCGAGGCCATTCTGAATGCGAACCGCGGTTGCGGGGAATGTGCGGTCGGGCGTCGCCGTCGCGCAGATGATGAGGTCGATGTCGCCGGGCGCGATGCCGGAGCGCACGAGCGCCTGCTTGGCTGCAGCGATGCCGAGGTCTGACGTCAGCTCATCCTCGGCCGCGATATGGCGCTGCTTGATGCCGGTACGTTCGGTGATCCACTCGTCCGTCGTCTCGACGATGCGCGAGAAGTCATCGTTGGTCATGACGCGTTTCGGGAGATAGGCGCCCACGCTCCGGATAACCGATCTGATGACGGCCACTTTGATATACCTCGCGAGTGTTCTTTCTATCCCGGCCGGTGCCGGAAGGTGCGTTCCGAGCCTGTGTTCGTTTTCGGGGCCTCAGTTTTCGGGGATAGCGGCCAGCTTACCGTTGAAAGCGCCGAGATCCGATGCGATCCGCCCTTTGAGGTCGCCCGCGGCCATCTCGTAGCCGACATTGATTGCGCTCGCAAAGCCGAAAGCGTCCGTGCCGCCGTGGCTTTTGACTGCGATGCCGTCGAGACCGAGGAAAACACCGCCATTCACGCGGCGGGGGTCCATCTTGTGGCGGAGCGTCCGGAAACCTGGTCTGGCGAGCAGCGCGCCGATCTTGGTTATCATCGATTGCGTCATGGCTTCACGGAGATAGACGCCGATCTGGCGCGCCGTCCCCTCAGCCGTCTTGAGCGCGATATTGCCGGCAAATCCCTCGACGACGACCACGTCGACATGCCCCTGGCCGATCTGGTCGCCTTCGACGAAGCCTTGATAGTCGATCGGGAGGCCGAGTTCCGGAAGCTTCAGCCAGGCGTGCGCCTGCTTGACCTCGTCGGCCCCCTTGATTTCCTCGACACCGACATTCAGCAGGCCGACCCTCGGGCGCTCGATCTTGAGATAGGCGCGCGCCATCGCCGCACCCATGAGCGCATATTCCGCGAGCTGACGTGCCGAGGCCCCGATATTGGCGCCGACGTCGAGGACGATCGAGACGCCTTTGACGGTTGGCCAGAACGCTGCGATCGCGGGCCGCTCGATACCGGCCATGGGGCGCAGCACCAGCTTGGACATGGCCATGAGCGCCCCGGTATTGCCGGCCGATAGGGCTGCCTGGGCCGCACCCTCCTTCACCTGCTCGAGCGCGAGCCACATGCTCGTGCCCTTGCCGCGGCGGACGGCCTGGCTCGGCTTGTCCTGCATGGAGATGGCGGTATCGGTGTGGACGATCCGCGAGACTGCCGCGAGGCCTGGGAAGGCCTTGAGCTCAGCTTCGATCGCCGTGCGATTGCCGCACAGGACGAAGCCGATCCCCGGATGAGACGCGAGAGCCATGGCTGCTCCCGGCACGATGACCGGGACTCCATGGTCGCCCCCCATCGCATCGATGGCGATTATGCGAGGCTCTGCCATATGGTTCTTACTATTCTGCAGAAGGACGGCGAAGCTGCTACGCGGCGACGATTCCCTGAATTCCCCCAAGGCCCCTAGCGCGCCAAACCGCCCGAACATAGCGTTTTGCAAGGTCGGCACAACACATTTTACATCACCGCTCCCATCTGCCGCGATTGCGGCCACAGGAGCGGGGGAACAGCGCGACGGCCGTGTGATCGCCGCTCGCGTCAGCGCGGCAAATCATGATAGAGAGCCAGAGGAACGAATATGAAACGTCGGGCGCGCCCGAGCCTCTCATGCGGCTCGGAAGAGGCGAGCGCCGGACTTCGAACGGGGTGGGTTCGATGAGCGACGCCGACCAGAGCCGGCTGGTCTCGAGCGTCCGGAAGGAGGCCGATGCTTTCGAGGCGTCGATCCGTCCGCAGTCGCTCGACGACTTCGTCGGCCAGGAAGCCGCGCGCAGCAATCTCCGCGTATTCATCCAGGCCGCCAGGGGGCGGGGCGATGCGCTCGACCACGTGCTGTTCGCAGGACCGCCCGGGCTCGGCAAGACGACCCTCGCGCAGATCATGGCCAAGGAGATGGGTGTCGGTTTCCGCTCGACATCCGGCCCGGTGATCGCCAAGGCCGGTGATCTCGCCGCCCTTCTGACTAATCTCGAGGAGCGCGATGTTCTTTTCATCGACGAGATTCACCGCCTGAGCCCGGCCGTCGAAGAAATCCTCTATCCGGCCATGGAGGACTACCAGCTCGACCTCATCATCGGCGAAGGCCCTGCTGCGCGCTCGGTTAAGATCGATCTTGCCAAGTTCACGCTCGTCGGCGCAACAACCCGCGCGGGCCTGCTGACGAACCCGCTGCGCGACCGCTTCGGCATTCCCATCCGGCTCAATTTCTACAGCATCGACGAGCTGGAGAAGGTCGTGAGCCGGGGCGCGCGTGTGCTCGGCGCGCGCATGTCGAGCGATGGTGCGCGGGAAGTCGCGCGCCGCTCGCGGGGAACGCCACGTATTGCAGGCCGGCTTCTGCGGCGTGTGCGCGACTTCGCGACCGTCGATGGCGTTGCGATCATCGACGCTGCGGCTGCCGATCGCGCACTCAATCTGCTCGAAGTCGACAATGAGGGGCTCGATGCCCTCGACCATCGCTACCTGAACTGCATTGCCCGGAACTACGATGGCGGACCGGTCGGCATCGAGACCATTGCCGCGGCGCTCTCGGAGGCGCGCGATGCCTTGGAGGAGGTGGTCGAGCCGTTCCTTCTTCAGCAGGGGTTCATCGGGCGGACACCGCGTGGCCGCGTTCTGACGCTACGCGCTTACCGTCATCTCGGTCTGACCGGTCCGGCCCGCGCATCCGCCGCACAGATCGGTCTTTTCGAAGTGACCGGAGACGGCGACGATGATGCTGCCGCCTCAGGCGGGGCCTGAAGGCCGAGAGCCGTTGGTACGATCATTGCATCAGTTGTTTAATTTG
>JAEYYJ010000176.1 GCA_023430845.1 Pseudomonadota bacterium | reverse complement strand
GGGTTCGAGATCTGCTTCGACACCGTGCCGTGCGTGAAGTCATAGGACTGGCCGAGCTTGGCCATCTGCTCGGGCGTCGCGCCGGCTGCAGCCTCCGACGCCAGGAACGACTCGCGCAGCCTGGTCGGATTGAAGTTGTAACCGCACTTACTTGCGCGAGCAGAGACGGCTGCCGAATGCAGCGCACGCTCGGTTGGCTCGTCGACCTGGGGCTTCGCCGCCGGGGTTCCGAGCAGCGACGCTGTCGTCAATCCGCCACCGCCTGAGCACGCCGAAAGCGTACTGGCCAGCAGTGCTGCCGCGCCGAGCGTCCAGATCCGGGTCATGGCGTCTTCCCCCTCAGGAATCGTCCCTGAGCGTGTCTAGCATGTGCCATCGATGCAGCCAAATGATGGCTGCCTTTTCTAAGGACGGCCTACCGGCCGGCGCGCAGTCGCGCGCTCAGGAAGGAGTGCTTCGCAACCTCATCGCCGTGCCCGCGGCGGCCATGCAGCCAGGACATCACATGGATCCGCGGGCTGTTGGAAAGGGCTTCTGGGGAAAAGCCCAGATGTCCGCTCTCCCCGCGCAGGCGATACGCGACGGTCATGAGCGCGCGACTGCGCGCCGGCCGGTAGGCCGCACAATTAAATCAAGCAGCGTTACTCCGCCGCTTCCTTGGCGAGGAACCCGCCGGACTGGCGCGCCCACAACTCCGCATAGAGGCCGCCGCGCTCGAGCAGAACCTGATGCGGCCCCTCCTCGACGATCCGCCCTTCGTCCATGATCACGAGCCGGTCCATGGCCGCGATCGTGGAAAGCCGATGCGCGATCGCGATCACGGTCTTGCCCTGCATGAGGTTGTTGAGCTGGTCCTGGATCGCCGCCTCGACCTCGCTGTCGAGCGCGCTCGTCGCCTCGTCGAGAATGAGGATCGGCGCATTCTTCAGCAGCACGCGCGCGATCGCGACCCGCTGGCGCTGGCCGCCCGAAAGCTTGACACCACGCTCACCAACATGCGCGTCGTAGCCGGCGCGCCCGCGCAGATCCCTGAGCTGCGGAATGAACTCGTCCGCCGCCGCCATGCGCGCAGCCGCCATCGCAGCCTCGCGACCGGCATCCGGGCGGCCGTAGAGGATGTTGTCGAGCACCGAGCGATGCAGCAGCGACGTGTCCTGCGTCACCATGCCGATATTCTCGCGCAGACTGTCCTGTGTGACGTGCGCGATGTCTTGCCCATCGATCAGGATGCGTCCGCGCTCGAGGTCGTAGAACCGCAGCAGCAGATTGACGAGCGTCGACTTGCCCGCACCCGAACGGCCGACGAGGCCGACCTTCTCGCCCGGCGCCACCGTGAGTGAGAGATCGTCGATGATCCCAGCCTTGCGGCCGTAGTGAAAGCGGATGTGATCGAAGCGGATCTCCCCGCGCTTGACGGCAAGCGGCTTCGCGTCCGGCGTATCGACCACTTCCTGGTCGCGCGAGATGGTCTCCAGGCCTTCCTGCACGACGCCGATGTTCTCGAAAATGCCGGCTACGGTGAACAACACCCACCCCGACATGGCGACAATGCGGATGACCAAGCCCGTCACGACCGCGATCGCGCCGATCGAAACCGCGCCGAGGCTCCACAGCCATATGGCAAGCCCACTCGCGCTGACGATCAGGAATCCGTTCAGCGTGTAGAGCGTAAACTCCATGCTGGTCAGCAGGCGCAGCGAGGCCTGCCACTTCGACATCTGCTCTTCGATCGCCGTCTTGGCGTAGGAATCCTCGCGATCGGCGTGGGCGAAGAGCTTGACGGTCAGAATGTTCGTATAGCTGTCGACGATGCGCCCGGTGAGCATGGACCGCGCCTCGGCCGCCGCCGTCGAGCGTTCGCGGATCTTCGGCACGAAGTAGACCATGGCGACGATGTAAGCGCCGAGCCACACGATGAGCGGCACGAGCAGTCGCCAGTCCGCAGCCCCGAAAAGCACCACCGCGCCGACCCACTGGATGCCCGCGTACCAGATGGCATCGATCACCTGCACGACGGATTCACGCAGCGCCGGCGCTGTCTGCATGATCTTGTTGGCGACGCGGCCCGCGAAGTCGTTCTGATAGAACGACAGGCTCTGGCGCAGCACATAGCGGTGCGTCAACCAGCGCACGCGCGTCGTCACCGGTCCCGCAATGACCTGGTTCTTGATCAGATCATGCAGCGTCGAGATGATCGGGCGCGCGATCATGGCGACGAAGCCCATGAACAGCAGCCACGCCGCATGATCGGCGAGGAAGGTCTGCGGCGTCTCCGAAGCGCGCATCAGATCGACGATGCTGCCGATGAACGCCATCAGCGAGACTTCGATCACCGAACCGATGAAGCCGACGACAAGCAGCACCGCAAATGCCGGCCACGCCGGCAGGATGAAGTAGCGATAAAACGCAGCCAGCGTCACCGGCGGGCGCTCGGGCACCTGCTCGGGAAAGGCATCGATGCGTGTTTCAAACCAGCGGTACATGCGCATTGCTCAGATCTCTCAGCGGCCCGTTGACCGCGCGCGTTCCCGGGCGCCTGAGGCGCCAATCGCGGGTTCACGGACAGAATTCCTCACGCCTTCCGGCGTTCCCTCGGTTGTCGGGCCCAGCGCGTCGGGATTGATCCCGGTCAATGTGACGACCGGCTCCCTTGACGTATCAAAGACACGGCTGAAAATGCGGCCTGAGACCAAGGGTTGGCCCCGGGGGATCGACTGCGGCGCGGGCGGGCCTCATTACGTGCCGGTCGTGACGATATCATGTCCAAGCAAGAAACGCCGGAAAGTCGGTCCGGAGGAAGCGGCGTTCGCGCCGAATTGAGCGAGTGACTAGCATGCCTCCTGATGAATTGCACCTCCGCAAGGCCACGGCGCGTGCCTGGTTCGAGAAGCTCCGCGACGAGATCTGCGCGGCTTTTGAACAGCTCGAAGACGACTTGCCGACGGGCACGCAATTCGCCGATCGCGCTGCGGGACGCTTCGCGCGTCAGCAATGGCGGCGCACGGACCATGCGGGCGGTGATGGCGGCGGCGGCCTCATGAGCCTCATGCGCGGGCGTGTTTTCGAGAAGGTCGGTGTGCATACGTCGACCGTTCATGGCGAGTTCGCGCCGGAGTTCCGCAATCAGATTCCGGGCGCCTCGGAAGACCCGCGCTTTTGGGCCTCCGGCATCTCGCTCATTGCGCATATGCAGAACCCGCACGTCCCCGCCGTGCATATGAACACCCGTTTTGTCGTCACGTCGAAATGGTGGTTCGGCGGCGGCGCCGACCTGACGCCCGTCCTCGGCACGCGCCGCACGCAGGAAGATCCCGATACGCGCGCCTTCCATGCCGCCATGCAGGAGGCGTGTGAGGATCACAAGATCGCCGACTACCCCCGCCTCAAGGCATGGTGCGACGAGTACTTCTATCTGCCGCACCGCAAGGAGCCGCGCGGCGTCGGCGGCATCTTCTACGACTACATCACACCGGACGCAGCCGCCGGCGGATGGGATGCTGCCTTCGCCTTCACGCAGGATGTCGGGCGCGCCTTCAAGCGCATTTATCCCGAGCTCGTGCGGCGCAACTTCACCAAGGCGTGGAGCGATGCCGAGCGTGACGAGCAGCTCGTGCGGCGCGGCCGCTACGTCGAGTTCAACCTGCTGCACGATCGTGGCACGGTGTTCGGCCTCAAGACCGGCGGCAATGTGGATTCGATCCTCTCGTCGATGCCGCCCGTGGTGAAGTGGCCTTAAGCCCTTCGCGGCAGGACCGCCGTCAAAGCGTACACCAGGCAAGCACTCGCATAGGCGATGGCCAAGTTACGCAGCGCGATCAGCGTGCCCGCGCGCGCCACCATGGTATCGCCTCCGATGGCCTTCCAATCGGCGTAGTTGACGGCGAACTTCGTCGCGAAGAAAAGCATGGCCACCAGAAGCGGCATATACCAGCGTCGATAGCGGATTTGTGCCATCAATGTGATGACGATCATGAGCCACGTCGTTGGCTCATAGAGCGCGCTCACAATGAGCGTACCGAGGAACCCGACGAACGGGAGCAAGTCATTCATGCTGCCCCCGCTCCTGGCTCGTCACCCAATCACATCATCTCGCTCGAAGCGGTAGCTAGTCGAGCAGAACTCGCACTTCACGGTGATGGCGCCATCGGCCTCGCGCAGCTCCTCGCGCTCCTTCTCGGCAAAGCCATTGAGGAACGAACCGATGCGCTCACGTGAGCAGCGGCACTTCGCTTCGAGCGGCACCACTGGCGCAACGCGCACGCCCTCCTCATGGAACAGACGGATCAGCAAGCGCTCCGGCGCGAGCAGCGGATCGATCAGCTCGTGATCCTCGACCGTTGCCGCGAGAATCTCGACGCGGTTCCAGTCATCATCGTGCTCACCGGCAAGGCTTGCGTCATGTGCTTCGCCTGTCAGATCGGGCTTCTGCTCGCCACCCAGCGCCGGAACGTGCTGCACGATCAATCCGCCCGCACGCCAATGCCAGCGCGAGGGCGTATCCCCACTGCGTCCGACGAAATGGCGCACGGCTGTCAATCGAATGAATGTCGGCAGCTGCTCGGACTGGCGGAAATAGGCGATCGCCGCATCCGCAAGGCTCTGCCCTTCGAGCGGCACGACACCCTGATGGCTTTCCTGCTCGCCACCGGGATCGATGGTCATGGCGAGGCGGCCACTGCCGAGCAGCGCGCCATCGCTGAGCGTGCCCGCCTTCTGCAACGCCTCCAGACGCTCGCGGTCATAGCTCGCATAGCCGCGCAACCTGCCCGGCACCTCGTACTGCACGACGAGGAAGCCGAGCGGGCCATCCGTCTTCGTCTGCAGAATGAGCCGGCCGCCCTCCTGAAGCTGCTGGCCGAGCAGCGCCGTCAGCGCGATGGCCTGTCCGAGAATGACGCTGATCGGTTCGGGATAGTCATGCGCCGAAAGGATCTCGTCGATTACGTGACCGAGCCGCACCACGCGTCCAGCAACGCGCGAACGCACGGTGCCGAACGGCAGCACGAGGTCATCGCGCACCGGCGGCCCGCCGACATCCGTTCGGCCCGCTCTGATCGTCATCTTTTCTTCTTCCACTTCAGTCTACGCCGAGGCACCAGGCGAGAATGGCCTTCTGGGCGTGGAGCCTGTTCTCGGCTTCGTCGAATACGACCGATTGCGGCCCATCGATCACTTCTGCCGAAACTTCGTGGCCGCGATATGCCGGCAGACAATGCATGAAAACCGCGTCCTTGGCGGCGCGCTTCATGAGCGTCTCGTCAACGGCATAAGCGCCGAGAAGCTGCTTGCGGCGCGGGGCATCGTCCTGCCCCATGGACACCCACGTATCCGTCACCACGCACTCAGCGCCCTTGACGGCCTCGGCGGGATCGTCGGTCAGGACGATGCTGTCGGCAGCTCCCTGGGCTTTCACCCAGTCGATGACGGCCTGCTCGGGCTTGAGCTGCGCCGGAGTCGCCACGCGGAGCTTGAAGCCGAACTTGACGGCCGCATGCATCCACGATGAGGCAACGTTGTTGCCATCGCCGACCCACGCCACTGTCTTGCCGCCGATCGCGCCACGCGTTTCCTCGAAGGTCACGACATCGGCGATGATCTGACAGGGATGACTGAGATCCGTCAGACCATTGATGACCGGAATGGAGGCGTGCTCGGCCAGTTCGACAAGCGTCTGGTGGGCGTTCGCGCGTACCATGAGCGCATCGGCATAGCGCGAGAGCACTTTCGCCGTATCCGAGATCGGCTCGCCGCGACCGAGTTGCATGTCCGTATGATTGAGCCCGATCGTCTGCCCGCCGAGCTGACGCATGGCCACGTCGAACGACACGCGCGTGCGCGTCGAGGGCTTCTCGAACACCATCACGAGGACCATGTCCTCGATGTCCTTGGGGCGCAGGTGCTTGGGCACGCGCTTACCGGCCCGTTTCATCTCGTGCGCCATGTCGACGATGCGGCGCAGAACGCGCGCGTCGATCTGATCGAGATCGAGAAAGTGGCGGGGCGGCTTCAAACCAATACGGGCATCCATGGCGGTCTCGCCGTTCGTGGTCGTGATGAAAGCTTATCGGCACTGCCGCTACTGCCCGAGGGCCGTGCTGCAGTGCCGACGACGCTGATTTCTACTTCGCCTGCTTCTTCACAGCGGAAAGCGCACGCGAGAGTCGGGCGACGCCCTCGGCGAGTTCGTCGTCCGGCGTCGTCAGCGGCGGGATCATGCGCACGACATTGTCGCCAGCACCGACTGTGAGCAGGTGTTCGGCAAGGCAGGCCTTGACGACATCGCCAGCCGGAACCTTGTCCTTGATCTTCACGCCGATCAGCAGGCCTTCGCCGCGGATGCCATCGACGAGGTCGGAATGCTCATCCTTGAGGCCCGCAAGGAGCTGCTTGAAGCGCAGTGTCTTGCGCTGCACGTCTTCGAGAAAGCCCGGCTCCAGCACCGCATCGAGCACCGCATTGCCGACCGCCATGGCGAGCGGATTGCCGCCGAAGGTCGAGCCGTGCGTGCCCGGCACCATGCCTTTAGCCGCTTCGGTCGTGGCGAGGAATGCACCCATGGGAAAGCCGCCGCCGATACCCTTGGCGATCGCCATCGCATCCGGCTTGATGCCTGCGGATTCATAGGCGAACAGCTTGCCTGTGCGGCCGACACCCGTCTGCACCTCGTCGAGAATGAGCAGCAGGCCGTTCTTGTCGGCGAGCGCGCGCAGCCCCTGCAGGAATTCCTTAGTGCACGAGCGGATGCCGCCCTCGCCCTGGATCGGCTCGACCATGATCGCCGCTGTCGCCGGACCGATGGCGTTCTCGACAAGCGCGAGATCGTTGACCGTCTCGAGCACGTCGAAGCCGGGCGTCGGCTCGCCGAAACCTTCGAGGTACTTCTCGTTACCGGCAGCAGCGATCGTGCCGAGCGTGCGGCCGTGGAACGAGCCCTTGAACGTGATGATGCGCCAGCGCTCGGGGTGACCACTCACGAACTGATAGCGCCGCGCGAGCTTGATGATGCCCTCGCAGGCCTCAGCACCCGAGTTGCAGAAGAAAACCTTGTCGGCGAACGTCGTCGCGACGAGCTTTTCGGCGAGTTTCTCCTGGCCGGCGACGCGATAGAGATTCGACGTGTGCCAGAGTTTCTGCGCCTGCTCGGCGAGCGCGGCGGTGAGCTTCGGATTGGCATGGCCCAGCGCGTTCACGGCGATGCCGGAGCCGAAATCGAGATAGCGCTCACCCTTGGTGTCGATGAGCCAGGAGCCCTCGCCCCGGTCGAAGACGACATCATAGCGCCCGTACGTACCCATGACGGCAGGCGAGGGACCGGACGAGGCAGCGGCGGGTTTGGTGGTTGCGGCGGACATCTGTGAGGCTCTTTCCAATGCTGGATCAGATCGGGAGTGCGGCGATTTCAGGAGAAAGAGGGGCTTTGGCCGGCGCGTCCAAAATGAAAAAGGCCGCGCGACTGCGCGGCACGGACAACAACGGCTGGTCTCACCACGCCGTCATCGCTGCCGCGGGCCGCAGCCCCGACGACGTCGCTCACGGATTTTCGCAATCATAGACATGCGCCCTATATGGGGCAGAGGGGCCGCTGGTGTCAATAATTCAGGCATTCAGCAGTAGCAGAACGCCCGGACCAAACTGAGTGGCCCGGGCGTTCACGTCTTCAAATCGGTCTAGCGACGCTGGTCGCCACGGTGATCACGATCCCGATGATCCCCGCGCCGGTCACGATCCGGGCGCTTCCAACCACGATCCGGCGGTCCCTTCATACCTCTGGGCGCCTGGTAGCCCTGCCGCCACCACCCTGCCTTGCGCGGCCCCGAGGGCGGCGCCTTCCAGCCAGGACGCGGCCGCGGCTTGAACTTCACCCAGCGGTCCCGCTCCTTGAACCAAGGCCGCCCCTTATAGTGCTGCCCCCAGTAGTTCGCCGCGAGGAACGTCACGACCGGGATACGCGCCGCGGTTAGGCCGATATCCGGCACCGGCACATACTCGCCTCGCTGGCTGAGCGCCAGGTACTCACTGAAAACCCATCCTCGATTGCCGTCCGCGATGACATCGCACCAGGACTCATCCCGGAGGCAGCCGCGCACATCAACGGATGTCCCTTCGGGAATCACCCCCATGCTCGGGAATTCGGTATCCGGACCTGTCCGGTGATTCACATTGGCAGTCGTAAAGCCCGGCGCGGCCTGTGCCGCCAGTGCCCCCGTCATGGAGAGCGCCAGCACCGCGGAGGCCAACTTCAGCATCTTCATTGAGCCGTCCCTTCGTAGGTGATCTGCGTAACGCACACCCACGGCAAACGGCTCTTGCGACACATATCCGTCGTCACTCATATCGAAGAACTATTTCAATGCTGAAAGCACAATGCGCTGCTGTGCTTTCATATGATTGCCGCGAATCATGCGCGCTGCGCGGAAACGAGCAGAAACATCGGCCGCTCGCGTTCCTTAGCAAACTCAGATTGCGCCGCGATCTGCTCCGACGATGGAACGAACTCCTCGACATGACGGATCGCGAAGCCCGCTCGGATCAATGCATTGAGCGTCGTGCCGATCGTGCGGTGATACTTCACGACGCCGGGCGTGAACCACTCGGTCGTGCGCTCACCCTCCGAGAAATAATTGTCGAGCGGCCAGATCGGGCGCCCATCCGCATCGCTCGCCCAGGCAGGGTTGCGCGGCGCCATGAAGATCGGATGCTCGGTCGAGAAAATAAAATGCCCGCCGGGTGTCAGCGCAGCGTGCACTTCAGCGAAGAAACGCGTGACATCCGCGAGGTAGTGGATAGCGAGCGAGCTGTAAGCGAGATCGAACCGCGCCTTCTCGAGCGCGAGCGTCGAGAGATCCGCCTGGAGATAACCAATCGCGACGTCCGACGTCTCGGCGCGAGCCCGCGCGAGCATCTTCTCCGAGAGATCGATACCCAGAACTTCCGCCGCGCCTTGCTCGCGCGCCCAGCGACAGAACCAGCCGAAGCCACAGCCAAGATCGACGACCCTGAGCCCGCGCACATCGGGCAGCATGGCCCGAAGTGCGGGCCACTCCGGCGCTGAAGCCAAACCGCCGATCGAACGCGGCAGACCGCTATAGCCCGCAAAGAACTCAGGATCGTCGTAGATATTCTGGCTCATTGGCTTCGTGTATCAGAACGCCAGACGATTGGCGCGCACCACTTGCGGCAGCGCGCGCACCTGCTCCATGACCGGCTCCGGCATGGGCTCATCGAGCGCCACCACACAGATGGCATCCCCACCCGGCTTGTCACGGCCGAGGTTCAGCGTCGCGATGTTAATGCCCGCCTCGCCCATGACCATGCCGAAGCGGCCGATGAAGCCCGGCTTGTCGGCGTTGCGCACGAACAGCATGTGCGGCGACGTCTCGAACTCCATGTTGATGTCGCGCACCTGGATAATGCGCGGGCGGCCATCGGCGAAAACGGTGCCGGCAACCGAGCGGTCGTACTTGTCGGTCTTGACGGTTAAACGCATGTAGCCTTCGAAAGCGCCGTCCTGCGTGCGCACGACCTCTTCGACGACTATGCCGCGATCCTTTGCCGTCGTCGCAGC
>JAEYYJ010000171.1 GCA_023430845.1 Pseudomonadota bacterium | reverse complement strand
GGCGCGTGCGCGAATGGCTGGCGCGGGCCGCCAATGCGCCGCGTGATCCCGCATGGACGGCCGACGGCGTCGTTGCCGAACGCTGGGCCGCGATCTCGCCGGTCACCGGCACGCTCGATGCTTTCCAGTGGAAAGTGCCCATCGAACAGAAGGGCACGCAGGACGAAGAGCTCGCCCTTGCGAAGCTCGAGGAGCTGATGGCGCTCGGCGAAGCGAAGAACGAGAAGGTCATCGAGGCCAAGCCACTCGCGGACGATGACGTGCCGCAGACCGTCGAAGTCCGCACGATACCGGTCACCGAACCGCCTCCGGAGCCGAAGCCGGTCAGTCCAGCACGCTCGAATGGCGCCGCATCGGAGCCCTACATTCCGACGCGCGCGCCTGACGATCCCGGCATCGAGGACGAGGAGCCCGCCCCACGCGCGAAACCCGCAGCAAAAACCGGGACGGCGGCCTGAGAATCGACAGCAGCCTCAGCGCGGCTGACGGTCGCCGCCGAAGACCAGCCGCGCGCGCACGCCGCGGCCCGGCCGGTTTTTGAGATCAAGGCGAGCACCGTTCGCCGCCGCAAGCGAGCGCGTGAGCGGCAATCCGAGGCCAGCTTTGCGGGGCGCAGCCGCCCCGGCCGCTCCCTTCACCGCCGGCGGCAGCCCCGGGCCGTTGTCCTCGACCTCGATCCACACCTCGCCACTCAATTCGTAGCCGGTCGTGACCTTGATGCGCACCGACGGCCCGCCATGCTTGATACTGTTGGAGACCAGATTGAGCAGCATCTGGCGGACATTGCGCCGGTCCGCAGTGACACGCGGCAGGCCGCCGACGAGCGCTGCCTCGAGCCGCGCGCCGGACTTCTCGGCGAGCGGCTGTAGTGATGTGGCGATCGCCTCGGCCTCGGCATTGAGATCGATCTCGGCGAAGTCGCGCGTCTCTCCGGCGTGGGCCGGCGCATCCCGCAGAATGCCATCCACCACGTCCAGACCATGGCGCGCGCTCGCGAGGATGTCGCGGACATAACCGCGGTAACGCTCGTTCGGCCAGGGACCGAGACGCTCTTCCGTTATGACCTCCGCAAGGGAGACGATGGCCGCGAGCGGTGTCCGGATTTCGTGCGCGAGATGGGCACGTTGCTCATCGACGGTCGGCTCGCGTGCCGGCTCAGGGGCACGGGCCGGCGCCGGCGGGCGCACTGGCGGAGCCGGAGGGACCGGCGCGTCATCCTGGTTCGCCGGCGCATCGACACCGGCTGTGATGCGTGCGGAACCCTGTCGGATGCGTCGCGCAATCTCGCGCAGCGTCTCCATGTCGTTGACCGGCGGGCCCGATGCGGAGCCCGCTGCTGGATTGGGCACAGGGCCGGGCGCGGGCCGAATGCGTTCCGGCACCTCCGTGCGCGGTGCCGGCGCCATCCTCGCACGCAGGGCATCCGTGGAAAGGGGGACGTCCCTGCGCTGCACAGTCCTTCGCTCGAGCGCAGGTTTCGTGAGGGCCCCCGCGATAACCAGCAGCAAGCCCGGCCCGGCCCTGTCGTCGAGCGTGCGGACCTCGCAGGAGAGCGTACGGATACCGTTCGTGGTCCAGAACTTCAGCGGCTCGATCGTGCTGGTCGTCGTTTCGAGAAACGAGCCTTGGGCAAGCCGCGAGCGCAGAGCCCGGAGCGCTGGCACGACACTGTCGAGCACGGGCGCACTCGTCGGGATGCCCCAGACAGCGCTGCCGCGCCCGTTGGCCCCCGCGATCGTGCCGCGTTCCACATCGATGATCCAGGCAGGCGCACCGATGGCGGCCAGTATCTCGGCGAGCGCGCTCTCGATCGGATTTTTCGGAACGAAGTTCAATGGAGGGCCCACCGCTCCAGCCGGTGCGTTCTCCATTTGTTTAAAGCGCCGACTCGGTCGCTGTCCAGCACCGCAGGGTGGCAGCGCGCCAACCAACGGCACTCATCCACAGTCGTGCAGCCGCAGGCCGAGCCGCCGGGCGCTACTTCTTCTTGGCCTTGGCTTTTCCGATGTCGCGGCCCCAGCATACCGGAGCCTGAGCGGTACACGTGTGCTCATCGAAAACGATGAAGTCCAGGAACAGCTTGCAGTTCACCGTCTTAGCGCCGACGCGGTAATTCTTGATACCGCGCTTTGCCATGGTCGCGACAATATGCTTGTCGAGCAGCGCGAGGGCGTCCCGCGTCGGGCCTTCCTTGCCGTAGTCGTTCACCTCGAACGCCAGCGTCTCGCATTCGGCCTTGGCCGGTGACGCGGCGAGCATGATGGTCAAGCCTGCTGCTGCTGCGGAAAAAACAGAAAGTGCACGCATCGCTGCCCCTTTCGCGGATCGCCAGTGCGCTGGACGGCGCAATGGATTGTGCGCTGACGATTGTCGTTAACCTTGTCTGTCTTTAGCGGGCGTGCGAAGCCTCCGCCAGTCCCCGTGGCCAATCCCGCTGGGGACGCGGCAGAAGCGCCACAAGCGTCCACACACGCAAACCGTCCGCTGAACGAACGTGCCCGCATGATTTTGCCGCATTGGATCGGCTATCAATGGCCGCAAATTCCATCTGAAACTTCGAGGAGTTGCATGCGCCGCACAGCCAAGCTCAGAGCCTGCGTTCTTTCCGCGCTCACCGTCCTTACGGTGACCATGGCCCTCGGCACCAGCGCTCTGGCGACCCCGCCCCCTCCCAGCCCGAGCAAAATGAACTGCCAGAATACCGGCAGCTTCGACGTCTGGCTCCGTGGCTTTCGTCAGGAGGCGGCAGCGGCAGGCGTCACCCCGCGGACGATCTCCGCGGTTCTCGACGGCATGACGCTCGACCAGAACATCATCGCGCGCGACCGCCGCCAGTCCTTCTTCGGCCAGAGCTTCGTCGATTTCCGCGGCAAGCTCGTCTCGCGTAATCGCATCCAGAACGGAATGCGTCAGATGGAGCGCCATCGCGAAACCTTCGCACGTGCCGAGAAGGAGTTCGGCGTACCCGCGCCTGTCATCACCGGCTTCTGGGCGCTCGAAAGCGACTTCGGTGCCGGCATGGGCAAGCTCTCCGTGCTGCGCTCGCTCGCAACGCTCGCCTATGACTGCCGCCGTGGCGAGATGTTCACCCGCGAGTTCATCGCCGCACTCAAGATCATCGACCGGGGCGATCTCAGGCCTTCCGACATGATCGGATCCTGGGCCGGCGAGCTTGGCCAGACCCAATTCCTCCCCGGCCACTATCTCGCGCACGCCGTCGACTATGACGGCGATGGTCGCCGCGATCTCTTCAATAGTCCCGCCGACGTGATCGGCTCGACGGCCGCCTACCTCAAGCACCTCGGCTGGCGCGCCAACGAAATGTGGCTCGAGGAAGTGCGCGCGCCGCGCAACTTGAACTGGGCCGAGGCAGACCTCGCCATTCAGCATCCGCGGAGCCAGTGGGCCCAGTGGGGCGTGACGCGCGCCGACGGCAAACCGCTGACAGCCGACGACAAGCAGGCCTCATTGCTCGCGCTCATGGGCCGCGACGGGCCGCTGTTCCTCGCTTATCCGAACTTCCGCATCTACCTCGAATGGAACCAGTCGCTCAATTATGCGACGACCGTCGCCTACCTTGCGACGCGCTATGCCGGCGCCGCCGAAATGCGTGACGTCGGCAAGGACATTCCCACGCTAAGCCTCGACCAGGCCAAAGAGCTGCAGAACCTGTTGGCGCAGCGCGGTCATGATGTCGGCCGTATCGACGGCATCATCGGCGCCGGCACGCGCGCAGCGGTGAAGAAGGAGCAGATCCGTCTCGGCTTGGTCGCGGATGCCTTTCCGACCGCCGAGTTACTAGAGCGGCTGCGGAGCAAGCGCTAGGGCGCGCTTCTCTGCACCGCGATGAACGCCATGCGCGCCGAATTGTGGCCGATGTTGCTCTCGCGGCGGCGGGCATCGAAGCCGGCAGCACGCAGGATCGCGAGCATGTCCGCCTCGCTGTAGTGCGCGAGCCCGAGCGCCGCGCGCGTCTTGCGATAGTCCGAGAAGAACGTGCGGGCGAGGCCGACGAAGCTCGCAACGAAGAAGCCGTTCGCCGCCGCGAGTTTCATCAGAGCGCCGACATCCGTGAGCGGCCCGACATCCGGCGGGATCACGTCGGCGATCAGGAGCTGGCCATCCGGCTTCAGCAGCCGGCGCCATGTCGCCAGAAGACCGTCCAGATCCGGCCGGCTGAGATACTGCAGCACCGAGTTCACGAAGATCAGGTCGAGGCTGCCCTCGGGGATCTCGCCAAGCTGCTCGGGCGACATGACGACGACGTTACCAAGCAAGCCGAACTTCTGCGCGAGTCGCGAACGCACAAGCTCCGCACCATCACAGAGGTGCAATACCTGACACTGCTTGGCGACGCGATCTGCGGAAAGTGCTTCGCCACAGCCGAAGTCGAGCACGGCCGGCTCGCGTTTCGGAAGGGCCTCGACGAGTTGGCGCGCGATCAAGTCGTAGTGAACGGCCTTGTGACGCGCATTGACGTAGATCGGCGTATCCTGGTTCCAGTACTCGCGCCAGCTCATGTGAGGCCCTGTCCGGTTGCCGTTTCGAGTGCGCCCACACAAGGCGCGACGCGCACTGTCATACTCGAAGCTGGATTCATGGGCATTATGCTTTGTAGGCGATCGAGGCGGGTTGCATACGCGTGCAACGCATCATTACTTGAGAGCGGAAACGCTCGGAATTCGGAAAGGACCAGCCCATGGCGAGCAACGCACAGGCTGAGGCA
>JAEYYJ010000144.1 GCA_023430845.1 Pseudomonadota bacterium | reverse complement strand
GCAGAAGGCCGTGCGGGAGTACGGCTTCGGGGTGCAGCACGCGGATCAACCAGTTGGCGCCGGCAACGGCGAGCAGCATCATAGCAGCGATGGCGTGCGCCCAGCTCGCCGCGCGCTTGCGAATGCCGGGTACCAGGAGCAGTTCGAGCGTCCCGACGATGCTCGCGAACACGCCGGTCGCGAAGGCAAAGCCCGCCGACCACAGACCGACGCGCACCCAAAATGGATCGGCCGTCCACCAGTAGAAGACGTCCATGCCGAGCGTGGCGATGACGAGCGCGATCGGAAAATGCACGCTCATCGCGTGAATCGGGTGTCCCGCGACGGCGACGGCCGAGCTCACGTCGAGTTGGTTGAGGTCGGCTGTGATCGGATTTTGCTCCAGATCCGCCGGTGCTGTCTCACTCTTCGTCGTGTCTGCCATCCGCACGCCTCCGCATATGTAAGCGCCTCACGGTGGAAACTGTTCCCCATGCTTGCCGTCGTGACTGGTCTCGCCGGCTGTTCGGGCGATCTTTCGACGCTCGAACCGGCCGGTCCCATTGCCAGCTCAGTCGCGCGTCTGTGGTGGGTCATGCTCGCCGGCGCGGTCCTGCTGTTTGTTCTCGTGATGGCGCTGTTCATTCTCACGATGCTCCGTCCGGGATTCGGGCGGAACGTCGCCCCGCATCGATGGATTGTTCTCGGCGGACTCGTGCTTCCTGTACCGGTGCTCGTGCCACTGCTCGCCTACTCATTTGCCCAGGGCGAGCGCTTGCTTCTCGTTGGCGATGCCGCTGCAAAGCCCGTGCGCATCGAGGCGAGGGCTCGAATGTGGCAGTGGGAGTTCATCTATCTCGATCAGCAGGGTTTGCCGTCGACCCTCGATACGCTGCATTTGCCGGCGGGCGTTCCGGTCGAGATCACGGCGACGAGTGACGACATCATTCATAGCTTCTGGGTGCCGCGTCTCGCCGGCAAGATCGACGCCATTCCCGGACACACCCCACGCCTGCGGCTTCTTGCAGACACGCCCGGTACCTACCGCGGCGCGTGCGCGGAGTTCTGCGGTGTAGGGCACACGGCGATGTTTTTCACTGTGCACGTCCATGCGCCGCAGGCGTTCGCGCGCATCATCACTGACACCACGAGTTCCGGAGCCAAGCCATGAACGCTCCGGATCGCCGGATATCACCGGTTCAACTCCACAAATCCCTCTCGGCGGTTTGGGATCCTGGGCGCGGTTTTCAGCGTCTTGCTGCGGTCAATCACACGGTGCTCGGTCGTCGTTTCATCATCACCGCCTTCGTATTCTTCGCGATAGGCGGTGGGCTCGGGATGCTGATCAGGGCGCAGCTCGCCACATCCGGCAGCGCATTCATGGGCGGAGAGCTGTACGCGCAGATCTTCACCATGCACGGCACGATCATGATGTTTCTCTTCGCGATCCCGCTCTTCGAGGGATTTGCGATCTATCTGCTGCCGAAGATCCTCGGCGCCCGCGATTTCGCCTTTCCGCGTCTCTCGGCCTACGGCTATTGGTGTTATCTCTTCGGTGGCACAATGTTGATCGCCGGACTTCTCGCCGGCGTCGCGCCGGACTCCGGCTGGTTCATGTACACGCCGCTCTCCTCGCGCACGTACTCTCCGGGCATCAATGCCGATCTCTGGCTCCTCGGCGTCACCTTTGTCGAGATATCGGCCATTTGCGCAGCGGTGGAAATCGCCGTGAGCATCCTCAAGGTTCGCGCACCCGGTATGTCACTCGACCGGCTGCCCATCTTCGCCTGGTACATGCTCGTCGTGGCGGTGATGATGCTGATCGGCTTCCCGCCGCTGATCCTCGGATCGATCCTGCTCGAGACGGAGCGCGCCTTCGGCCTTCCGTTCTTCGATCCGACGCGCGGCGGTGATCCACTGCTGTGGCAGCACCTCTTCTGGCTTTTCGGTCACCCCGAGGTCTACATCATCTTCCTGCCTGCTGCGGGTCTCATCTCGACCTTCCTGCCTGTCTTCGCAGGACGCCCGCTCGTCGGCTACACCGCCGTCGTCGTCGCCGTGATTGCCATGGCCTTCCTGTCGTTCGGCCTCTGGGTGCATCACATGTACGCCATCGGCATACCGCACCTGGCGCAGAGCTTCTTTGCTGCCGCCAGCGTGCTGGTGGCCGTGCCGACGGCGGTGCAGATCTTTGCGTGGCTGGCAACGCTCGCGCACGGACGGCCGCGTTTTTCGATCCCCATGCTGTACTTGTTCGGCATGTTCTTCGTGTTCGTGATTGGTGGGCTCACGGGCGTCATGCTCGCGATTGTTCCTTTCAATCTGCAGGCCCACGATACGCATTTCGTCGTCGCGCATTTGCACTACGTCCTCATCGGCGGCTTCGTGCTCCCAATGATGGGGGCGGCGTACCATTGGCTGCCGCACGCCACGGGACGTCGGCCAACACGTTACGTCTCCGTGATTGCGTTCTGGATGATCTTTGCGGGATTCAATCTGACGTTCCTGGTCATGCACCTGACTGGGCTCAAGGGCATGCCGCGTCGGATTCACACCTATCTGCCGGATTACGGATGGGAGACGCTAAATCTTCTTTCGTCGGTTGGCAGCTTCATCATGGCAGTCGGCTTTGCCATGGCTGTGCTCGATCTGCTTCTGCTCATGCGGTATGCGCCCCGCAGTCGCCGCA
Organism: Pseudomonadota bacterium; assembly: GCA_023430845.1. Taxonomy (GTDB): domain Bacteria; phylum Pseudomonadota; class Alphaproteobacteria; order Rhizobiales; family Hyphomicrobiaceae. The sequence continues at coordinate 502 of JAEYYJ010000144.1, read as the reverse complement.
ATCCGTGGAATGCCACGACGCTCGAATGGGCCATGCCTCTTCCGCCGCCCGCCTACAATTTTGCGTCGCTTCCGCAGGTGGATCGTCGCGCGGATTTACTGGAGCCTGGAAAGCTCGCCGCCGATCTGGCGGGCGGAAGTGGGTATCTTGCATTCGTGCGGCGCGGTCAGATGGAGACACTCGGCGTCGATATGGTCACGGGACGCGTCGATCAGGTTCTCGTGCTGCCGCAGCGAACCTTCCTGCCCCTTCTGACTGCAATCGCGACGGCTGCATTCTTTGTCGCCATGCTGTTCAAGCTCTATTGGCTGGCGCCCGTTGTCTTGTTGGTGGTTGTCGGTTGCTTTCTGTTTTGGACGAACGACACAGGATTGTGGGTGGACACAGGGCCCGTCACCATCGGGCGAGGGGAAGCAGCGCCTTATCATTCGGAATGCGATGATGCACCCTCGTGGTGGGCCATGGCCTTCACCCTCGCTGCAAACGCTACGCTGTATACTTC
>JAEYYJ010000093.1 GCA_023430845.1 Pseudomonadota bacterium | reverse complement strand
AGAGATTGCGCCCGATCTCGGTGAACGAGATCTTCTTCTCGGTCATGTCGCCGACCGATGCGAAGGCCTTGCCGCTCATGTCTCCTCCTGATGCTGTTCTCGTTGGTTCGGACTAGGGCTTTCCGTTAAAGCGTTTCTCGAGACCATCCCAGCACGCGGCATAGTCGGGCTGCAGCGTCTCGAGCTCGGCCGCAAAGCGCGTGAGATGTTGCGGGAAGCGCGTCTCGAACATGAAAGCCATCGTACCTGTCAGCTTCACCGGCTTGAGCTCGACCGTGCTTGCATGCCGGAAGGCATCAGCGTCCGGACCGTGCGGGAGCATGCAGTTGTGGAGACTCATGCCGCCCGGCGTGAAGCCCTGGGGCTTGGCATCGTAGACACCGTAGATGAGGCCCATGAACTCGGACATGATGTTCATGTGATACCAGGGCGGGCGGAACGAGTGCTCAGCGACGAGCCAGCGCTCCGGAAAGATCACGAAGTCCACATTCGCCGTGCCGGCTGTTTCCGATGGCGCCGTGAGCACAGTGAAGATCGAAGGATCGGGATGGTCGAAGAGGATGGCGCCGACGGGCGAATAGGTCCTGAGGTCGTATTTGTAAGGCGCGTAGTTGCCGTGCCAGGCGACGACATCGAGAGGTGAGTGGCCGATCTCGGTCGCGTAGAATTTGCCTGCCCACTTGACCGTGAGTTTGCAGGGTTGGTCCTTGTCTTCGAAGGCTGCGACCGGCGTCTTGAAATCCCGTGCATTGGCGAGGCAGTTCGCGCCGATCGGGCCACGGTCCGGCAGCGTGAACTTGGCGCCATAATTCTCGCAGACATAGCCGCGCACTGGCCCATCGATCGGGGACGCCTTGAACTTCACGCCGCGCGGAATGACGCAGATATCACCCGGGCCGACCTCGATGATACCGAACTCCGTGAAGAACCGCGCGCGTCCCTCCTGCGGAACGATGAGCAGCTCGCCGTCGGCATTGAAGAAATACTCATCCTCCATGGGCTGCGTCATGAGCATGATGTGCGCCGCCATGCCCGCCTGCGTGTTGACGTCACCCGCGGTGGTCATCGTGCGCAGTCCATCGATGAAGGACACGCGTTCGTTCGGGATGGGCACCGGTCCCCAGCGCAATTGTCCAATGGGCAGTTCGTGCTCGTCGAGCGCCGGTGCCGTCTTCCAGTGCGGCACCGCAATCTTCTTGAAGTGGCTCGCATGGCGCACGGAAGGACGAATACGATAGAGCCACGAGCGCTCATTCGTACCCCGCGGCGCCGTGAAAGGTGAACCAGACAACTGCTCGGCGTAGAGCCCGTAAGCGCACCGTTGCGGCGAATTCTGGCCTTGCGGCAGTGCACCGGGCAGGCTCTCGGTCTCGAAGTCGTTACCGAAGCCCGACATATAAGCGAGGGTCATGGCGACCGTCCTCCCACGTTCCCGAGGTGCTGGAGCGTACGCCATCACGGCGCGCTCTCCCCGTTTTCCGAGACTTTGCCAAGGCCGCCCGTCACGTGGCAACCGCATTCGGGCGCTCCGAAGCTGTGGCTCTGCTGCATCTCCTCAAGAACGGATGGTTACGCTCCACGAAATGCGCTTGCGCTGCTCAGTCGCAAATGCAAATCATTCCTAATAAAGGCTGATCCAGCGGAGCGATAAGTTATGTTGAGGTGCTTAGGCACAGCAAAGACGATAGCGGCCCTGCTCGTTGCAACCATCGCTGGGCCTGCCCTCGCTGGACCACTGGAGGTCAAGGGCCCTGAAGTCGAAAAGGGCGAATCAGAGATACTGACGAACCACTCATTCCAGTCGGGCTTCCCGACAAACGCCGAGCGCGTCCGGCACAGCTTCGAGTTCGTCGCCGGCTATGCCTTTACGGACCACTTCAAGGCTGGCCCCAAAGTCAACCTCGATGCGCCCGTCGGCGAGGATGCACGCGTCTCCACGGCTGGCTTCGAGTCGCAAATCTATATTGGCAAGTTTGGACCGGGAATCGCGCTTGGCTGGTTCACCGGACTCGATCTGCGCATCCATCGCAGCGAGACCAACACAGTCATCTTCGGCCCGATGATCAAGTTCGGCGATGACAAGGCCTCACTGACTCTCAATCCATTCTTCGAGCAGACCTTCGGCCGAAATCACGAGGACGGGCTCGCATTCGCCTATGCCATGGGGCTCAAGGCAGAAGTGCGGGAGGGCTTAGCGCTCGGCCTGGAGGCTTATGGCTCGATCCCTGATCTTGGTGACGCGCCTGGGACGAGCTTTCAGGAACATCGCATCGGCCCGGTCGTCTACATCGATCGAGAGATCAGCCCAGCTCGCGGGGATCGCGGCGCGACGAAGCTCGCAATCGAGATCGGCGCATTCGCCGGACTGACGGACGCCACACCGGACTGGACCGGCAAGATCAAGGCGGCCCTCATCTGGTAGAGACTACGCCGCTCTCTGAATATTGTTGCCGATCGTGCACATGCCGTAGATCGACCACGCGGCACGATGCCTCGCCTGCCGACTGGGTCATTGGTCTGCCAACCTTCTTCGCTATGATCTTTCACGAGAGTGGCTAGCAGGTTTGAGTCGATCATGATTACGCGCAGCGTTTCACTGGGACTATTGGCAACGTCGCTGCTTGCGGGCGCAGCGACGATAGCGCTTGCGGGCCCGCCGAAGAAAGAGCGGTTGAATTTTGAGTATGCCGAGGAGCTTCCGGCCGAGCTTCAGTTGGAGCTCGATCCGAACTGGCCGTTACTAGAGCACGACAAGCGGCCGAGCATTGGCCTCGGCGCAGCCCCTTCCATACCCAGCACCGCAGCGGCTGCCTTCTCTCCGCATGAGACGCAGAGCGCGATAGCGCGCGCCATCAAGTCCGGCTATTCGGTTGGCGCCACGGCAGAGCAGTTCCCCGCGGAAATGAATAGAGGCTATGCCGTCACGAGCAAATTCAGCACCGCAGTTCGCGCGGGTTTTGATGCTCCCGTCGGCGATGAGATGCGCTTCACGGCAGCGGGCGCGGAAGCACGATACAAACTCGGACATCTGGGCCCGGCGATTTCGTGGGGCTGGAACACGGGTCTCGATATGACCCTGCAGACCGCCGGCACGAGCGCCATCGAATCCGGGCCCCAATTCAAGATGGGCGGGGACCAATTGGCGCTGACATTCAGCCCGAAGATGGCGCATCACTTCGGCCCGCACGATGAGGGCGACGTCGCATTCGCCTATGCCGCCGGCCTTAAGGGCGAGATTGCCAACGGCGTCGCGCTCGGCATCGAGGCCTTCGGTTCGACATCCGATGCCATGAGCGTCCCCGGCACGGCTTTACAGACGCACCGTTCTGCTCCTGGGCTCTATGTCGGTCTGGGCATGACGCCGCGCCCGCTCGGTGATCCGCTCGGCTCGAAATTTTCGCTCGAGCTCGGCGCCCTCACCAGCATGAGTGAAACGCAGCCGGACTGGGCGGGCAAGCTGAAAGCCGCAGTGACCTGGTAGGGCCTTGCTCCAATAAGCGCACGCGGCCGGCAGCGCTCAGGTTTTGCACTGTGCCTCCGCGCAAAAATAAAGCGGGGTCCCGAAGGACCCCGCTCTACTGCCACCGGGAAGCGGACGTTCTATCAGAACGTGACTTTAGCCGTAGCCGAGAAGCGCGCGTCGCAAGCGCCCACGTCGCCGGGGGTCTTGCAGAAGCCGGTGGACAGGTCGGTGTCCCAGTAACGCAGATCCAGCGAGAAGCGCTCATGGAAGGCGAGTGTCACACCCGCATTCCAATAGAGGTAGTCGTCGCTGATGATGAACGCACCGCTTTCACCAGATACGTAACCGAGCGTTGCGCTGAAGGTCGGCGCGAACGGACCCATCTTCGCGAAGCCCTGGGCGATAGTGCCCTCGAACGTCCACACGTCGCCAACCTCACCCGTGTACTCAGGCGAGTAGTAAACGGTCGCGCCAAGTGTGCCGTCCTTCCAGGGGGACACGCTGGCGCCAGCCTTGATCTCGAGGAAGTCCAGCTCGGTGCCGCTGTCATTGGCGCTTGGATAAGTATAGTAGATAACGCCTAGATCAAACGATACCGGGCCTACGACCGGCCTGATGCCCGCAGCGAAGGTCAGCTCATAGTTGGCGTCGAGCGGGCTGCCGAAATCCACGTTCGACGCGAAGACGTTCGCATAAAGCAGGCCGTAGGTGACTTCGAGCGTGCCTTGCGCGGCCGGGTTGCCAGCGTTCTGGCTGAAGCCGCGGAAGATGTAATCGTTTGTCACAGCGAAGCTCGCCGACCAAGCCAGCATACGGCCGTCGGAAGGCATCGGATCGTCCTTGAGGCCGCCCGCGGCGGCGGGGCCAGCGAGGAATGCAAGTGCCATCGCCCCCGCGATGCTCTTTGCCAGTGTCCTGCTCGTGCTCATTGTAATTGTCCCCTCGTTGTCCCGTCGGAAGGCCCTGAGAATTCCCTGTATGTGACGGTAATGTTGCGGAGGAGGTGTCATCGGCGCAAGCTGAGCTTTCGCGTTTATGTAACGTGGCAGAGGGAGCGTGGCGGTTCCGTAACACTCTGGCGTTTATGGATAATTTAGCACCCTCGAATGCCTCCAAATTAGTCAGAATGGCGCCGATGCTTGCCTCTTTTGGCGCCATTTGAATTCGCAATCGCACCATACGCCCGCTTTTCCATCGGACTTGTTAGAGGCCGGCGCGCACGTCATGATTGTCCAAAGGCCCGCAGGGCGCCTTGCAGACGCGACTCAGTGCGAGCATCAAGCATCCGCTGCTGCAAGCGCGGAGGCTCCCGGCGGCAAACGGAGTTACCGGTGCCAAGCACGGAAGAAAATGGCCCCCGCGTAGCGCTGGTCACGGGCGCGGCGCGACGGATCGGACGAGCCATCGCGCTCGATCTGGCCCGGCGTGGCTGGCGTGTGGGCGTCCACTATGCCACCTCGCGCCATGAGGCTGAGGTCGTTGTCGCCGAGATCAAGGCATTGGGCAGCGAGGCGATCGCGATCCGCGCGGACTTAGCCGATACCGTCGCTGCCGAACACCTGGTTGGGCGCTGCATCGACGCATTTGGAGTCCCCGAACTGCTCATAAACAGTGCCGCACTCTTTCTGGACGATCGCATCGAAAGCCTGGATCCCGCTCAGTGGGACCGCCAGATCGCCGTGAACCTGCGCGCGCCCGTCCTGCTGGCAAAGGCTTTCGCAGCGCGCCTGCCTGCCGATCGTCAGGGCTTGATCGTCAACATCATCGATCAACGGGTTTGGCGCCTGACGCCCGAGTTCTTTTCCTACACGATCGCGAAGGCCGGCCTCTACGCTGCCACGCAAACGCTCGCCCAGGCGCTCGCCCCCCGCATCCGCGTGAACGCCATCGGTCCAGGACCGGTGCTGGCCAGCATTCACCAGACACCGGAGGCCTTCCGCGAAGAGGTGGCCGCCACCCCACTCGCCCGCGCAACGCCACCCGAAGAGATCGCCGCCGCCGTCCGCTTCATTCTTGACGCACCGTCCATGACCGGCCAGATGATCGCCCTCGATGCGGGACAGCACCTCGCCTGGCCGGCAGCAAGACCATGATCCGACAAGAGCC
>JAEYYJ010000090.1 GCA_023430845.1 Pseudomonadota bacterium | reverse complement strand
CTCGGCGCCTACTTCGGCACGCCGCTCGCTTACGTCTTCGCCGTTATCTTCGTTGCGCTGACGGGAGCCTTTGCCTTCTTCATCGGCAACTTCTTCGAGCGCGGACAGGCCGACCTGCAGCCGTTCTTCAACTATCATCCGTGGCTCTACCTGCTGCTCGTGCCAGCGATCGCCATGCGACTATGGGCCGAAGAGCGCAAGGCCGGCACCATCGAGCTTTTGATGACGCTGCCGATTTCGACCTGGGAAGCCATCGTCGGCAAGTTCCTCGCGGCCTGGATCTTCATCGGCATCGCGCTCGCGCTGACGTTCCCCATGTGGATCACCGTCAACATTCTGGGCAATCCCGACAACGGCGTGATCCTCGCGAGCTACCTTGGCAGCTTCCTCATGGCCGGCGCCTTCCTCGCGATCGGCTCGTGCGTGTCGGCACTCACCAAGAACCAGGTGATCGCCTTTATTGTCGCGGCGACGATCTGCTTCCTGCTCGTGATGAGCGGCCTCGAACTCGTGCTCGGCTTCTTCCGTGGCTGGGCGCCCGCTTTCATCGTCGATGCGATCGCCTCGATGAGCTTCCTCAATCACTTCGAGCTCATTAGCCGCGGTGTCATCACGCTGCCGAGCCTCTTCTTCTATTTCTCCATCATCGCCTTCTTCCTGTTTGCCAATGTCGTCATTGTCGAACAGCGCAAGGCCGCCTGAGGGGGACAGGATCATGGCAATACAATCTCCCAAGCCCTCAGCCTTCGAGTCAGCTTACCAGAAGGTTTCGGGCTGGCTTCTGCTCGCGCCCGGCGAGGCTGTGCGCTGGGCCGCGCGCTTCGATCGCAAGACGCTCGCCTGGGGCGCGCTAGTGCTCGCGGCGCTCCTCCTGCTCGCGATGAACCTGATCTTCAGTGACGTCGCGAAGAATGCGAAGGCCGATCTCACAGCCGAACGCCTGTACACGATCGCGGACGGCACAAAGAGCGTCCTCCAGCGCATCGAGGAGCCGATCAGCGTCCGCCTCTACTACACGCGCAAGCTCGGTGAGGTCGCACCGCTCTTCGCCAAGCACTTCGAACGCGTGAAGGCGCTGTTGGAGCAGTACCGCGACCTCTCGGATGGCAAGGTCCAGCTCACCGTGCTCGAGCCAGAGCCGTTCTCCGACGCCGAGGACCGCGCCGTGGCCAGCGGGCTGCGCGGCATCCGTCTGAACCAGGACGGAGAGACCGGCTATTTCGGCCTCGTTGCCACCAACACGACCGACAACGACGCCGCCATCGAGTTCTTCGCGCCCGATCGCGAGCGCTTTCTCGAATACGACCTCACGAAGCTGATCAACGGCCTAGCTAATCCCAAGAAGCGCGTCGTCGGGCTCATGGCCAGCATTCCCGTCGATGGCGGCCCCATGAACCCCATGCAGCCCATGCGCCAGCCCGCGCCGCCATGGACGGTCATGGAGCAGATCCGCGAATTCTTCGAGGTTCGCCAACTCGAGCAGACGATCACCGAAATTCCGAGCGACATCGACGTGCTGATGCTGGCGCAGCCGACGAACCTCAGCCGGGAGGCGGTCTACGCCATCGACCAGTATGTCCTGCGTGGCGGTCGTGTGCTCGCTTTCATTGATCCGGTATCGGAGTCGACACCACCAACGGCGCAGATGGGCATGCCCATGCCGCCGATGCCGCCGGCCGGTGACATCTTGGATCTGCTGAAGGCCTGGGGCGTGTCGATCGACACCGAGAAACTCGCTGGCGATCCGAGCATGGCGCGTCGTGTGCAGTTCGGTGGTGGTCCGGGCGGACGCCCCGTTGTCACTGACTATCTGGCGTGGCTGCAGGTCGATACGCAGCACATCAATCAGGCCGATCCGCTCGCGGCGGGCATCGAGCGGCTCAACCTTGCGTCTGCTGGGTTCATCACCAAAGTAGACGGCGTGGCGACGAACGTGCAGCCGATCATGCAGACCTCTGCAGGGGCTGGCGAGATGCCGGCCATGGGCCTGCGCGTGATGCCGGATCCGTTGGCGCTTTCGCGGGACTTCAAGAGTGGCGGCAAGCCGCTCATGCTTGCCGCACGCATTACGGGCGAAGCTAAGACGGCCTATCCCGACGGACGTCCGAAGCCGGCAGAAGAAGCGAAGGACGGGGAAAAGCCCGGCGAAAAGCCGGCAGCGGAAGCCGCGAAAGACAAGCCGGCAGAAGCGCCGAAGGGTGAGGCCGTCGTGCCGCATTTCGCGAGCGGCCCGGTGAATGTGATCCTCATTGCCGACAGCGATCTGCTCGCCGACCAGTTCTGGGTGAGCATCCAGGAACTGCTCGGGCAGCGCATGGCGATGCCGCAGGCGCACAACGCGGCGTTCGTCATCAATGCCCTGGAGAACCTTTCCGGCGGCGAGGCGCTCGCGACTCTGCGCGGTCGCGGCGTCAACGATCGCCCCTTCGAGCGGGTCGCCGACATCCGGCGCGACGCGGAACGGCGCTATCGCGAGAAGGAACAGGCACTCAACGCCAAGCTCAAGGATCTGCAGGGCAAGCTCCAGCAGATGGAGACGAAGAGCGGCGAGGGCGGACAGATCCTGCTGTCGGATAAGGATCGCCAGACCATCGAAGGTTTTCGCGGCGAGATGCTCGAAGTGCGGCGTGAGCTACGCGGTGTGCAAGCGGACCTCCGCCGTGACATCGATCGTCTCGACGGCTGGCTCAAGTTCTTCAACATCGCGGCTATCCCCCTGCTGATCGGCTTCGGTGGGATCGCAGTCGGACTGTCGCGTCGTCGTCGCCAGGCGCCGGGCAGCGAGGGGAAGGGTTGAGGCCATGATCAAGCCGCAGCATTTCGTAGTTCTCGCCGCAACGACGCTCATCGCGCTTTTCCTCGCCGCCATTCTCCATGCGTCCTCGACCCAGCGTGCGCCGGGAACAGTCGAGGGCCGACCGATGCTTCCGGAGCTGCGCCGCGATGCGAAGGCGCTCACCGGTATCGAGATTTCGAAGCGCGGTCGCACGCTGACGTTCGTGCGCAATGGCGAGCAGTGGACCATCAAGGAGCGGGCTGGCTATCCCGTGCAGAGCGACAAGGTTCGCGCACTGCTCGTCCAGCTCACGAACGCCGAGCTTGCCGAACCCAAAACGGCGGCGAAGGACCGCTGGGCGCTCCTCGACCTCGAAGATCCCGCCAGTGTGGATGCCAAGTCCGGGCTCGTGCGGTTGCTCGGCACAGGCGGCAAGCCGATTGGTGAGATCGTTGTCGGCAAGCGCCGCATGAATGCGTTCGGCACGGGGCGTCACGGCACGTATGTCCGCCGCCCGAGCGAAACACAGACGTGGCTCGCGAGCGGCGAGCCGAACGTGGTGCTCGATATCAAGGACTGGGTTGATACGGCGATCTTCAAGGCTGACACCGAGAAGCTCAAGCGCGTGACGGTCGCCCATCCGAAGGAAGTGCCCATCGTCGTCGAACGCGAGGGTGAGGCGGGTAAAGGCGGCAAGTTCGTCCTCAAGTCGGTGCCGGAGGGCATGAAGATCAAGGAGAGCGCGGGCGTCGAGCAGATCGCTCTGAGCCTCGGTTCGGTCGACCTCGAGGATGTGCGTAAGCTCGATGCGACGCCTGTCGGCGATGACGTCAGCACCATCACGGCCGAGAGCGCCGACGGCATGACCATCACCCTGCGCCTTCGTCGCGCAGGCGATCCCGAAGAGACTTGGCTGTCGTTCGTTGCGACAGGCGAGGGCGAGGCGAAGAAGGCCGCGGACGAGATCAATGCCAAGGGCAGCGGCTGGGAGTTCAAGATCCCCAAGTGGAAGGCCGATCAGATCGGCAAGCGCGCTGCGGATATCTTCGAGCAGGCCCAAGACAGCACACCGCCCGCCGAGCCGAAGCAGGGAGCCGCGGGGCAATAGCCGCGTCGTGTGAGAGATGAGCAGGGCAGCCGCGTCCCGTCGACTTCTGCCCGGCGCCGGCTTCGGTACGCTCGCGGCGCGCCTCCCGCCCGACATGGGCAATGCCGCCATCGGTCTGCTCGGCGGCTCATTTAATCCGGCTCACGACGCGCACGTGCAGATCAGCGAGACGGCGATCAAGCGCCTTGGGCTCGCGGGCATGTGGTGGCTGGTGACGCCCGGCAATCCGCTGAAGTCGTCAGGTACCGCAGCGCCGCTCGACGAGCGCATGGAAGCGGCCCGCAAGCTCGTTGGATCGCGGCCGATCACGGTGACGGGCTTCGAGCGCGAGTTCGGCGCGGCCTATACGATCTCGACGCTCGAATTCTTGCGCCGCCGTCGGCCGCAGGCGCGCTTCGTCTGGGTGATGGGCGCCGACTGCCTGGCGGAGTTCCACCGCTGGCGGCTGTGGCGCGAGATCATGGCGCTGATGCCGATTGCTGTCGTCGACCGGCCAGGCTGGCGGCTCAAGGCACTTTCCTCTATTGCGGCGCACGCGTACGGCGCAGCACGCTTGCCCGAGCAGGACGCGGCGGACCTTGCTTCGCTCCGTCCGCCTGCCTGGGTGTTCCTGACGGCGCCGCTTTCCGATCTATCCTCGACCGCGATCCGAGCGGGCAAATCGCGTTAAACGCATTTGCCGGTCGCACTATCTGAATTGGCAGGCTTCGTGCATCAGTGTGCTGGTGTTTACGTTTCATTAATGCACCTGAAGCGCTGGCAACCACGTGTCCCAGAACGGCACAAAAAATCGTCACGAGACGTCGTCTCGGCCCACTGATCGGCGCGGAGCCATTCGGCACGAGCATGCCGAGCGCGTAACCGTGACGAGCCAGTGGGGCGATCAGGCCGGCAGTCTCATGGACCTTTCGACGTCGGGCGCGCAGGTGCGCCTCGCCAACGGGCTCGTGCCCATCGAGGGCGATGACGTCACGCTGCGGCTCGTCGATGGCCGTTATCTCACAGGCTGCGTCGCCTGGTCCAACCACGACAGGCTCGGGATCAGTTTCGAGCAGCCGCTGCCCGCGTGCGAGGATGTGATCTGGCTCGAGCAACGCGGTGCCGATTGGTTCTACGGAAACGTGCGCGCTCAACGGTCGTAGAAGGAACCGACTACATTCCGAGTAGTGCGAAAGCCAGGGCTATGAGCAGCATGCCCGTGGCGATCAGCGCGGACCAGTACGCGAACGTCAGGTACGTCTCCCGCATGACGAGAGAGATCGTCTGCTGCGCCGAGCGCGCCGGTGGACGGAGCTCCTCCGGCACGTAGAGCCACATCTCGGTGCGCCTGTAGGGCTTGCTCGGTGCTTCACGCGCCTTATAGGCGAGCACGCCAACCATAACGAGCGTCAGCGCGCCACCGGTCTGGAAAGAGAGATGCGGTTGGAACGATAGTCCGATCATGATGCAGAAAATCGCGAGTGACCCGAAACCGCACGCGCGCATCACCGTCTCGAAGGCAATATGGCGAAGCTCCTCCATAGTGCATGACTCCCCGTTGTGCGGCGCAGCAAGGCTAGCAGCAGCCGATTGGGGCCAGCAATCTGTCGCGTTTCACAAGTCCGTGTAAGAGCTAGGACGGACCTAAAGGCCGATCGCAAAGAAATTGCCGACCGCCGGGAGGGTGAGGAGGGCGGTTCCAGCAAGCCAAATCCAGAGCGAAGCCTCGCTCGATTCGTCGCCCGTTCCCGTGAAACGCTCATAGATCGCGGCGGGGATGCCGCCGAGGATGATGGTCGCGGTCGAGACCATCAAGGACGAGAACATCAACGTCAGTCCGGTGCTGCCGAACAGGAGGGCCGGCGCCAGAATCTGCATGTGGAGGATGGCGAACAACAGGGCGACCTGATTGAAGAGGCCGTTGATCATGCCGAAGAATGCAATGGCGATGTAGTAGTACTGCCGGTCCATGTGGGGCTCTCTCAGGCGACGCGCGGGAGAGCGCCGAAGTACAGGAAGACGTGCAGCAGAAGGACGCGCAGCCAGAAGAGCCAAACAACGCCGAACAACCAGACCACGACCGGGGCGGCGTCCTTCGGGGTTACGGCGCCCACGGCAGCGACGACGGGATCGGTGATCCGGCAAAAGAAGCGCCAGATGTAATTGGTCGAGCTCGGCTGCACGATGAGTCCGAGCAGTACGCGCCCCAGCAGGGTGTACATGAGCGCAGCGAGCGCGAAGTTCGGCAGATGGAAATACCAGTAGGTGTAGAGCGATCCGCCGGTCACGTTCGTGGGCATCCTTATTGCTGCACGGTCATATTGGCGGTCGGAGATTCTTCCGACAAGGCAAAAAGAAAGCGGGGCCCGAAGGGGCCCCGCTCTTTTGAGTGGCGCTAGCAGGTCAGGACTTTTCCTGCAAGATCGTGGCGCCGCGCGGCTTGCGGATCTCGTCGATGTACGCCTGCATTTCCCTGGAGGGTGCAGGTGTCACAAGGCTGACGAGATAAATGACTAGGAAGCCGAGTGGCATTCCGAGCAGGCCGCAGTTGATGTTGTTAAGATTGAACCAGCCAACGCGATTGGCCAGCGGGTGTGCGTTTGGCCCGGTCAAGGCAACCCAAGTGTCGAAGGCGTTCGGGGCTGCCATGGCCTTTGCGACATCGACGACAGGGGCGCCTGTCACTGGATGGAGCAACGACGACATGCCGAAGTACTGCACGCCGTAGCCTGGGAAGTAGCGTGTCGTCACGAGATAGAAGACGCAGAGTCCGAACCCGGCAATGATGCCGCATATGGCCCCTAAGGTGGTTGCCCTCTTCCACCAGATCCCCATGACTAGAGCCGGGAAATTTCCGGCCATGGCAAGCGAGAACGCCCATCCCACCATGGCCAGGATATCCGCAGGTCTATGCGAGGCGGTATATGCGGCGGCCACGGCGACGACTAACAGCAGGATGCGGGCGATGAGCAGGCGTCGGAACGTCGGCGCATTTGGATCCAGCATCTTGTAGTAGATGTCGTGGCTGAGCGCATTCGCGATGGCGAGCAGAAGCCCGTCAGCGGTTGAAAGCGCGGCGGCGAGACCGCCGGCTGCGACGAGGCCCGAGATCACATAGGGAAGGCCCGCGATCTCCGGCGTGGAGAGCACGATCACGTCCGTGTTGATCACGAAGTCCTGCAGACGGACAACGCCTGGATGGCCCGCGATTTCCTTACAGGCTGCGATGACAGCATCGAGGTTGACGGCATTCTTCCCGCAAACCTGGATGAGGCCGAGTTCGCCCCAGGTGAACAGCCATGGCCGAAGCGCAGTGACGTCTCGACCTATGATGTTCGTATAAACCTCCAGCTTCGAGAACGCCGCGTAGGCCGGTGCCGAGAAGTACAGGAGGAAGATGAAGAACAGCGACCAAGCAACCGACTGGCGCGCTTCACGGACGCTCGGCGTCGTGAAGTAGCGCATAAGGATGTGCGGAAGCGATGCTGTGCCGCACATCATGCAGAAGATGATGCCGAAGTAGTTGAGTGGCGAGTAGCTGATGAACGGCTCGATATGAGGCTTGAGGCTCGCAGCCGTCGCAAGGCCCGTCTGCAGCATCTGCTGCTCGCGCGCCGTGATGTCGGCAATTGCTTGGCCGTACGTGAATTGCGGCAGCGGAATGCCGTACTTCTGCGTAGAAAGGATGATGATCGGCGTCAGATACGCAATGATGAGCACGATGTACTGAGCGATCTGCGTCCAGGTCACTGCGCGCATACCGCCCATCATCGAGCACAACAGGATGCCGGCGAGGCCCACGTAGACCGCGACGGTGAAGTCCATGCCGAGGAAGCGCGACGCGATGATGCCGGTGCCGAACACCTGCGCCGTCACGTACGTGAAGGAGCAGCAGACCAGCACGACCACGGCCAGGAAGCGGGTGAAGTTGCCGCCAAACCGGAAGGCCATGAAGTCAGGCACCGTATAGGCGCCGAACTTGCGCAGATATGGGCCCACGAGGATGGCCACAAGCACGTAGCCGCCGGTCCAGCCGAGCACCCAGGCGAGGCCGTCATAGCCGAGCAGGAAGAGAGTGCCCGCCATGCCGACGAAGGAAGCGGCCGACATCCAGTCGGCACCTGTCGCCATGCCGTTGTAGAGCGCCGGAACGCGCCGGCCCGCTACGTAATATTCGGAGACCTGCGCCGTGCGCGTCATGACGCCGATGAGGGCGTACACCGCGAGCGTGAAGAAGACGAACAGGTAACCGAGTATTTTGTTCGGGACGCCGACCTGCTCGAGAATTGCTAGCAGGACAACGAAACCAAGAAAGGTGCCCGTATAGGCACCATACATTTTGCCGAGGTTCTTATAGAACGCGGCGTTTGCATCTGATTGTGTCGCCATTTGCGCCCCCTCAATCGTCTTCAGCGACGCCGAATTCGCGATCGATCCGGTCCTGTTGGCGCGCAAAGATGAACAGCATCACCACGAAGGCAATGAGCGAACCTTGTGCTGCCATGTAGAAACCGAGTGGGAAGCCCAGAACAGGAATTATGATGCTGTTCAGGGGTTTTACGAACATATGGACGATGTAGCCGAAGAAGAACCAGATCGCGAGATGCGTGAACATCAGACGCCTAGTCTTCGACCAATGCGCTTCGTCGTTACTTGAAGTCTGCATGGTTTGAATTTCCTCCTGACGATGAGGCCGCGCGAAGCTGCGTGAGGAGGAGTCGCTCATTGCCCATGTCTGGCACCTCCCCGTACCTAATCTTTCCGTTCGGTCTTTTTGCCGAATCGGCGATCACTTGAGTGATCGGTGTGCAGAGGCTAACATCGTGCGGTCGGGCGTCTTTATTATACTTTCGTCCTAGAGCTGTGGAATGAGCAGGTCGGCAACCGGATGAATATCCTGGCAAAGCTCTTCGGGCGCTCTCCGCAGATTCGCAATGCGGATGATCTTGCCCGCTTCATAGATGAGAATGCCGCCTTCGTTGTGCAGAAGGGCATCTATGAGTATGCCCGTGCGCGCGCCGGCCATTACGCCAAGGTGCTCTTTGGAGAAGAGGGCTTTAAACAGGCCGTCGAAGTGTCCCGCTGGAAGGCATATCCACTCGGCCTGGTTATGGTGGCTGAGGTCGCGACGGATGTGCTTCAAGAAAAGACATCGCTGGAGCGGCAGGCTGCAGTCGGCTTGGTTTCGAAGCTGGCTCTCGCCGCATTTGACCGATGGGATGTGCCCGCTGCGCTGGGCGAGCCGACATGGCGCGAGTTGAGAGACGAGCTGTCAGAGCATCTGGGCCGGATCGGCCTTCATCCGCCAAAGCGCGCTATGGATATCCCGGAGCCGTTCGCCGAGGCCTATTTCGCTCTCATGCCTATCCACGAGAGCCTGCGCGGTCCCGATTTTCCCACGCTGAAGAGCTACCTCAAGGTAACGTTGTGCAACGTGCATGACGAGCTGACCAAGCGGCTCGATGCGCCGGCGATTGAGGTCGAACTCGGCCGGCAGGGCTGAACCTGCCGGCCTCGAGCAAGCAACCTAGCTCTCTCGCGAATTTTCAACCGCTGCTGTGCCGATGGACGACTTCCTCGCTTCCGGCTCAGTAAAGTACTGGAACGTGATCAGCGCAACAGCGAGGCCGATGCCGAAGAGGTCGGCATAGATATTCGGCACGACGAGCGAGAATGCTGCGACGATCGCGACGGCGCGCTGCCAATTCGGCATCCATCTCAGATAGTACCCGTGCAGACCGCCAGCGAGCAAGCTGATGCCGATGCATGAGACGACAACCCGCCAAATGATCCAGGGCCACTCGCCGATCATCAGCAGCGCCGGCTCATAGACGAACATGAAGGGGACGATGAAACCGGCAGCGCCGATCTTCACCGC
>JAEYYJ010000393.1 GCA_023430845.1 Pseudomonadota bacterium | reverse complement strand
GGCTTCGACCACACGCTCGGCTACAATCCCTTGCGCCTCGCCGACTTCACCCGGGCCGTCGGCGCCGAGGACTCGATCATCGGTCCGAACCAGCGCCGGTTCACGCCGCTCTTTCCTTCCTATCGCTGTCGCCTCGCCAACCTGCTGGGGCTCCGATACATCGTCTCGCCTGTGCCGATCGACCGCATCGACCGCACGGCCAAACCGACGGATCTGCGCTTCATGGCGCGAACGGCCGACGGCTACATCTACGAGAACACCGAGGCGCTGCCGCGCGTTCTCTTCGTTCGCAACTGGCAGATCGCCGATTTCGCCCGGATCATGCGCGACGGCAAATGGCCCACCGCAGATCCACGCACGACCGTACTCCTCGACAAGCGACCGAGCCTGCCCGCGCCCCTGACGTTCGAGCCGCCATGGATTCTCGAGGCGCCCACGGTCCGCATCATCCGCTACGAGAACACCGTCATAGATATCGAGGTCGAGACCACCGAGCCGGGCTTCGTCGTGCTCAATGACGTTTGGCATCCATGGTGGTTCGCAACCGTCGATGGATATCCGGCGCCCATACTCAAGGCCAATGTGCTCTTCCGAGCATTAGCCGTTGGTTCCGGCGGGCACACCATTCGCTTTCAATTCGCCCCCGTCGCGGGTGCGCTTCAGGAGCTTCGCTCGAAGCTCAGCGGATATCGCGGAAATAGTGCGCCGACGCACTAGTCAGCAATGTGTCCCCTTATTCCAGGATGCGAAATACAATCCGCTTTCCCGTTTAGAGCCAATGGGTAGACGCCGTCGGAACAAGAGGTCTAGGATGGCAGCGGCTGAAGAACGCCGTCGGGCTTCACAGTAACCGGCTGGCGCTAGGGGAGGAGCGGAGGTCGTATGGCAGTTGAAGACCCGGCCGGGCGGTCGGCCGGCGAGGACGTGCGCAGCACATTCTTAAATCGAGAGGTGCTGGCTGGCCTCTTCCTCATTGGATCCGCAGCCGTCGGGTACTATGCGGCATTTCCACTGGATGCGGGCTCTATGTCCGGCGTCGGCTCCGGGCTCCTGCCCAAGGCGGTCGCCCTCCTGCTCGGTGCGTTCGGCATCTACCTCATCGTCATGGGGCGCATTGGTACGCACGAGCGTGTTGAAGGCTTCTCCCTGCGCGGCACGATCTTCGTTCTCGGCGCCATCATGGCCTTTGCGGCCACGGTTCGCCCGCTCGGTCTGCTGGTGGCAGGCCCGCTGTCGATGCTCCTCTCCTCCATGGCCGACCCGGATACGCGCCCGATGGAGATCATCGCTTTCACTGCCTTCATGACCACCGGTTGCTATCTGCTCTTCAAGGTTGTCCTGAACCTGCCTATCCCCGTCCTGCCGCCTCTACTCGGATACTGAGGCGCGCCATGTGGGATCTCATTTCTAATCTTCAGCTCGGCCTCAGCGTTGCTGGCTCGCTCAAAAACGCGGGGCTTTGCTTTCTCGGTTGCCTGATCGGCACGCTTATTGGCGTGCTGCCGGGCGTCGGGCCGATCGCGACCATCGCGATGCTGCTTCCGCTGACATTCGGGCTCGATCCAGTTGGCGCGCTGATCATGCTGGCCGGCATCTACTATGGTGCGCAGTACGGCGGCTCGACCACGGCGATCCTCGTCAATATTCCGGGTGAAGCGACGGCCGTCGTGACCGTCCTCGACGGCCACCAGATGGCCAAGCAAGGCCGCGCCGGCATCGCGCTTGGCATCGCCGCTATCGGCTCGTTCATTGCGGGCACGATTGCCACGGTCATCATTGCTGCCGCTGCAAAGCCGCTCACGACGCTGGCTCTGCTGTTCGGGCCGGCGGACTACTTCGCGCTGATGGTGCTCGGGCTCATGTTCGCCGTCGTGCTGGCGCGCGGATCGGTGCCGAAAGCCATCGCGATGATCCTTTTCGGCATCCTGCTCTCGACCGTCGGTACTGACATTGAGACCGGCGAGGAACGATTGACGTTCGGCTGGATGGAGATCGCTGACGGCATCGACTTCGCGGTCATTGCCATGGGCATGTTCGGATTCGCGGAGATCCTGCGCAATCTCGAGCACAAGGAAGCCCGGGCCGTTGTCAGCGCCAAGATCGGCCGGCTGTTGCCCAATTTGTCGGACTTCAAGGCTTCCTTCGCGCCCATCATGCGCGGCACAGGCATTGGCTCCCTCCTTGGCTTCCTGCCCGGAAACGGCGCCGTGCTCGGCCCGTTCGCAGCCTATTCGATCGAGAAGAAGCTCTCGAAGGATCCCTCGCGCTTCGGCCAGGGCGCGATCGAAGGCGTGGCCGGCCCAGAGTCCGCCAACAATGCGGGCGCCCAGACGGCATTCATTCCGCTGCTCACACTCGGCATTCCACCCAATGCCGTGATGGCACTGATGATCGGTGCCATGACCATCCACGGCATCGTGCCGGGCCCTCAGATCATCACCAAGCAGCCCGAGCTCTTCTGGGGCATGATTGCCTCGATGTGGATCGGCAATCTCATGCTGCTCATCATCAACCTGCCGCTGATCGGCATCTGGGTGAAGCTCCTGCGCGTGCCCTACAGGCTGATGTTTCCGGCCATCATTATCTTCTGCTGCATCGGCATCTACTCGATCAATAACTCACCGACTGAAGTCGTCCTGACGGCCATGTTCGCGCTTTTCGGCTACACCCTGATCAAGCTCGGCTTCGAGGCGGCACCGCTGCTTCTCGGATTCGTGCTCGGCAGGCTTATGGAAGAGAAGCTCCGTCAAGCCATGGTCATCTCACGTGGCAGCCTGTGGACATTCATCGAGCGTCCGGTATCGCTAACCCTCCTCGTGCTTGCGCTTGTCATAGTCATCGTGTCGGCGCTGCCGG
>JAEYYJ010000335.1 GCA_023430845.1 Pseudomonadota bacterium | reverse complement strand
CCTTCCTTCCATTCCTTGCGCTGCATCTGCCATGTGCCGAGCGCGAGAAGGATCAACAGTGCCGGGAGTGCCAGCACGAGGGGCCACACGAGACCTGCCGAGCGAAGCCGCTGCACGCTTAATCCTTTGCGAGACGGCCTTCCTCGGCCTTGTGCTTGAACTGCAGCGCGATGAGCAGCGCTTTCAGGAAGCGCAGCAGGCCGAGCGCCAACAGCGGCGTGCCGATCCCCCAGAGCACCAAGTGCACCCAGAGCGGCGGGCCGACCTTGAATTCGAGGATGAGCGCGCCGCCGAGCACGAGGAAACCGAGGATCATGATGCCGAAGATGGCGGGTCCGTCGCCGGTATCGATGAACTTGTAGTCGAGGCTGCAGTTGTCGCAGCGCTCGCGGAGCGCGATAGCCCCGCTGAACAGCGGACCTTCGCCACAGCGCGGGCAACGCGACGTGAGCGCAGCTTTCGAGGCGGAAACGGGCGGGGGCTCGGGCTCCATGAACGCGACTAAGCACCAACTGCGCGCCGCCGCAAGGCCGAGAAAGGACGCAGACGACGTCTCAGAGATTCGCGATATGCCGGGCGATCTCGGCCAGTGTCGCACGCGTTTCCGGAGTCCAAGAGGCGGCGCGCGACGAGAAGAGCGTGGCTTCCGAGCGCAGCAGCACGCCGTCATCCAGCACCTTGAGGCCGTTCGCCTTCAGCGTCGTGCCGGTGGTCGTGATGTCGACGATCAGCTCGGCGGTGCCGGCAGCGGGCGTGCCCTCGGTCGCGCCAAGGCTCTCGACAATGCGATAGCTGGTGACGCCATTCGCCTGGAAGTGGCGGCGCGTGATGTTCATGTACTTCGTCGCAACGCGCATGTGGCGGCCATGCGTGCGCCGGAAATCGCGGCCGACAGCTTCGAGATCGCTCATCACGCGCACGTCGAGCCAGGCAGCAGGTACGGCGACGACGACATCGGCATGACCAAAGCCGAGCTTGCGCATGACCTGGAAGCGCTTGTCCATGTCCGCGACGTGCTCGTGCGCAAGGTCTTCGCCCGTGACGCCGATATGCGCCCGGCCCGCCTTGAGCTGCTCGACGATCTCGGATGCCGAAACGAAGATCACCTCGGCGCCGTCGATGCCCTCGATGATGCCGCGATAACCGCGATCGGAGCCGACCTTCTTCAACACCATGCCTGCGCGCGCAAAGACCTCCGCCGTCTGCTCCATGAGACGGCCCTTCGAGGGTACGGCCACGATCAAGGACTCGCTCATGACGTGGCTCCCGATGCAGCGAGCAGCAGGCGGTCGGTGTATATCGCGGCGCCGACCGCCGGGATCGGACGCGGCGCGCCGATCACGCGCAGGAGCTCGTCGTAGCGTCCGCCACCGGCGATGGGGCTCGCGGGGCCAAGCTCGTCGGAGCAGATTTCGAAGACGAAGCCCGTGTAGTATTCGAACTGGCGGCCGAACTCGGCATCGAAGGTAGCTTGCGCAATGTTGGCGCCGCCCTTCGTCAGCAGAGAGAGACGCCGCTCGAATGCGTCGAGCGCCTCACCGATATCGATGTCATTGCGCTGGAAGAGGTCCTTGATGCGCGCTCCCGCCGCACGCACAGGCGCCTCGATAGCGAGATAATTCTCGATCAGATCGGCAATGCTTTTCGGCAAGGGCACCGAGTTCGCGTCGAGCGAAATGGCAAGGAGGCGCGCTGCTATCTCGCCAACTGTGCGCGTGCCGATGGCTTCGATGCCATGACTGTCGAGGTAGTCCTGTACGATGATCTCGGCCTTCGCCGGCTGTTCCGGATCGAGCCTGGCGATGAGATCCGCGGGCAGGCCCTCGACCGCCGAACCAGGCACGGTGCTCAGACGCTTCAACTCCGCGCGGAAAGCATCGGGGCGCCAGAACTGCGCAAGAAGCCGCTGACGCCAGCGCTCTGGGATATCCACCGCGTCGAGAAGCGCATCGAAGAGTCCGAGATCGCCGATGCGGAGCTTCGGTGCCTTGAGACCCGCCGTCTGCACGGCTTCGAGCGTGCGCAGCAGCACTTCGGCGTCGGCCTTGGCCTCATCGATCTGCGCGTAAAGCTCGATGCCCGCTTGGCGGAATTCGCGCGGATGAGCGGGCGAACCGCCGCCCGGCTGATAGCGGAACACCGAGCCGTTGTAGCAGTAGCGCGCCGCGACATCCGCTTGCGGGTGGCGCTGAAGATAGATGCGTGCGGTCGGTACGGTGATGTCGGGACGCAGGCACAGCATCTCGCCGTCCTGGTCCGTGAAGACGTACGTGCGGGCCCGCAGACGCTCGCCTACGGCATCGAGGAATATATCCGCCGGCTGGATGATGGAAGGTGCGACGCGCTCGTAGGCAGCCTCGTTGAATACCGCCATGATGACCGCGGCCTGCGCTTCGAGAGCCTCGAAGCTGTCGGATGTCTCGACTGCCATTTTCAGTCCGCCGGCTGCTGGAAAGAGGCCGTTCCGCCCGACCGTTCGACACGGCCGGCGGGAGATGTTTGTCGAGGTATCATTTCAGGTCACCGAATGCCGCTCGAGCACGCCCTTCACGGCAGAAACCAATTCGTCTTCAGCAACGGAGAATTGGGCTGGCCGCCCTTCGCGCCATTCCTTGGCGTCCTTGATGGTCTCGGCGGCCTTGGAACCCTCGATCAAATCCTTGATCTGGACTTCGCCCTTGGCGATCTCGTCGCCGCCTTGAATGACAACGCACGGCGCGCCGCGGCGATCCGCATATTTCATCTGCGCCTTCATGCCGGACGTGCCGAGGTACATCTCGGCGACGATGCCGGCCTGGCGAAGACGCTGCGCGAGACGCTGGTAGCGCGGCAGATCCTTGCGATCCATGACGAGGACGACAACCGGGCCAGTGCCGGCGGTCGTGG
>JAEYYJ010000331.1 GCA_023430845.1 Pseudomonadota bacterium | reverse complement strand
CGCACCGAGCCGCCGTAATAGTAATCCGTGCCGAGGTACTCGCGCTGCTTGGCGCGCGGCACGGCATAGGCAGTGATGCCGGTCGTCGCCACGAGCATGTCGGCATCGCGCGCAAGGCGTTCGTAATCGCCAGCAGTCGAAGCGCCCGCGAAACGACCGGTGACGGCGAAATCGCAGTCGATGCCTTCCTGCGAGATGAACGTCGCGAGATCCTCCCGCGCCGCTTTGGCTTCGAGCAGCAGCGCGCGCGCCTCGACCTCGCCGAATTTCTTCGACAGCTCGGCGAACGAGGGCCTGAGATTGCCGCTCGCGATACCGCCGTTCCGTGTGGACGCCCCCTCTCCCGGCCGCAACTTGTCGAAGACCTGGACGCTGCGCCCGGCGCGGGCGAGCGTTATGGCGGCGGACAGTCCCGTGTAACCAGCGCCCACGATGACGACATCGCATTTCGAGCGCACGGGCTCGCGGGGTAGCGTCGCCGGAGGCGCAGCCTCCCACCAGTAAGGATCGGATCGGACCATGGGTGCACTTCTGGGAATGTTTCGGGGGTACTCAGGTTGTATCGCGCGCCTTGGGACGAGAGAAGCTCAGGCATTGGAACGCGCGAAAACGCAAAATGATTGACCGCATTAAGTCAATCATTTTGCGCATGACCTGACGTGTGGCCGCAGGGCACCGAGCCGACGCCCGCCCGACTAGAAATTGAACTGCGTGGAGGCGGGAACCCAGCGGTAGCCACTCGCCGTCTTTTCGACGAAGCCCACGGCCGGAAACGGCATGTGATAGCCGGCGACGGGGATCTTGTCGGCCGAGACCATGTCGAATATGCGCCGGCGGGTCGCCACAGCGGCGTCCTTGTCCTGATCGAAGCCCACATGCCATTCCGGGTGCTGGACTGACAGGAGATAGTGGTTGGCCGTGTCGGCCCAGTTGAGAAGCCGCTTGCCGTCACTCTCGATGTGGAAGCATAGCATTCCCGGCGAGTGACCGAACGCTGGCACGGCGCGGATACCGCTCACGACTTCCCCATCCTCCTTGATCATGGTCGCCTTCTCGGCAAGCGGTACTGCGAACTGCATGAACGTGTCCCGCGTGCCTTTGCGCGCGTCGGGAATGTTCTCACCCTTGTTCCAGTAGTCGAACTCCTTCGCGCCGAAGACGTAGCGGGCGTTGGCATAGACCGGCTTGCCATCGACGAGCAGTCCGCCGACATGATCGGGATGGCCGTGGGTAATGACGACGATGTCCACCTGCTCCGGCTTGTAGCCGGCCGTCGTGATGAGATCGGACAGGTGTCCTGTGGTCGGCGCACGGCCTTTCGGATTACCCGCATCGAACAGGACGAGTTCTTTGCCGGTATTCACGAGCGTGACGTTGAATTGGTTCTCGTGGCGTATTGTCGGCAGGCCATGGGCAGCCGCGAGCGCCTGAACGACCTCGGCCGGCTGATTGCCGCCGAACGTCGGATGGGGGCCATTCACCTGCACGAAGCCATCGAGGATATTCGTCACCTCGAAAGCACCGAGTTTGAAGCGATAGATCGAGGGGCGAGAGACGCCGAGCATGGGGGCGGCCGCCTGTGCCATCTGCGAAACTCCACTGCCGAGGGTGCCAAGCGCTGCTGCGCCACCGGCGAGCATCAGCGCATCGCGGCGCGTGACCGAACGATCGTTCGTCATGGTTCCTGTCCTCCCTTGATATTGCGTGCATCACTCCGCGGGCCACTGGAGGGCAACCCGAGGGGGCACACGGCCATTGCTGCAAATTGAGCTTAGCCATCTCGAGAGGACAATTCGATGGCTCGGATCCGTCTGCAGCGGGCTTGCGGCTTGAACAATCCGTGAGATGGGCCGTGAGATGGGCCGTGAGGTTGGCCGCACTGCAGCAAACGCCGCCTGCTTTCGGTGATGGCACCGCCAACTAGCCTTTGGTTGGAGCCTTGGCGCAGCAGCTTGACGACCCCGATACGACGGCGCAGGATCAATCCATTCTAATTCGCGGTTTCAGGGGCTTGCAGAGCCGCATCAACGCCAATTCGTCAAGGGGAGACACGGCCCGACTGCCGAGCGCCGAACAAGCGCACAATCAAGAACACCGAAATGGAGGACGCCGAATGACGAAACTCTCGCTGACCATCAACGGTCGCAAGGTCAGCGCGGACATAGATCCGCGCACCCTGCTCGTCGATTTCCTGCGCAACAACCAGCGCCTGACGGGCACGCACGTCGGCTGCGACACCAGCCAGTGCGGCGCGTGCACGGTCCATCTCGATGGTCGGTCGGTCAAATCCTGCGCGGTGCTCGCGGCCTCATGTGAAGGCGCCGACATCGTCACGATCGAAGGTCTTGCGAACGGCACGACGCTGCATCCCATGCAGGCAGCCTTCCGCGAGCATCATGCGCTGCAGTGCGGCTTCTGTACGCCCGGCATGATCATGGCCGGCGTCGACATCGTGAACCGCAATGGTCCGAACGTCGACGAAGCGACGATCCGCAAGGAGCTCGAGGGCAACATCTGTCGCTGTACCGGCTATCACAACATCGTCCGCGCGATCGAAAGCGGTGCCGCCGCCATGGCTGGCACCAAGATCGCCGCCGAATAGCGTGACAGCCGGACAGGAGATATTCCCATGACAGATCAGGGTATTGGCGCGTCAGTCAAGCGCGTGGAAGACCTGCGTTTCATCACAGGCAAAGGTCAGTACGTCGACGACATCAACCGGCACGGACAGGCTTACGCCGTGTTCGCGCGCTCGCCGGTTGCGCACGCGACCATCAACAACATCGACGTCAGCGAGGCACTGGCCGCCCCGGGCGTGCTCGGAATCTACACGGGCGCCGATCTCGCAGCCGACAAGATCGGCGGCCTCATCTGCGGCTGGATGATCCATTCCAAGGACGGCTCGCCCATGAAAGCCGGCGCCCATCCGGCTTTGGCACAGGGCAAGGTGCGGTATGTCGGTGACCACGTCGCCGTCGTCATCGCCGAGACGCTCGATCAGGCCAAGGACGCCGTCGGCCTCATTCAGGTGGACTACGGCGAGCTGCCGGCCGTCGTCGATGTCGGAAGCGCGCAGGCTGCCGGCAAGGCGCAAATCCACGACGAAGCGCCGAACAACACGGTCTACCAGTGGCACCTCGGCGACAAGGACGCGGTGGACGCGGCGTTCTCCAAAGCTGCGCACGTGACCAAGCTCGACATCGTCAACAACCGGCTCGTGCCGAACGCCATGGAGCCGCGTGCCGCGATTGGCGACTATGATGCAGGGCAGGACCAATTCACGCTCTACACGACGAGCCAGAACCCGCACGTCGCGCGTCTCGTCCTTTCCGCCTTCATCGGCATCGCGCCCGAGCACAAGCTCCGCGTGATCGCACCGGATGTCGGCGGCGGCTTCGGCTCGAAGATCTTCATCTATGCCGAAGAGACGGTCTGCATCTGGGCATCCAAGAAAGTCGGCCGTCCCGTGAAATGGGTCGCCGAGCGCACGGAAGCCTTCCTCGCCGACGCGCACGGTCGTGACCACGTCACGACGGCAGAGCTCGCCATGGACGCCAGCGGCAAGATCCTGGCGCTGCGCGCCAACACGAAAGCCAATCTCGGCGCTTATCTTTCGACCTTCGCATCGTCCGTGCCGACGTATCTCTACGCACCGCTGCTTTCGGGCCAGTACGACATTCCGGCCATTTACTGCGAGGTGGACGGCGTCTACACGACGACGACGCCCGTCGATGCCTATCGCGGTGCGGGGCGCCCCGAAGCGACATTCGTGGTCGAACGCCTCCTCGAAGTCGCCGCGCGTCAGACCGGCCGCGATCCGGCGGAATTTCGCCGGCAGAATTTCATCAAATCCTTCCCGCATCAGACGCCGGTGATCATGGCCTATGACGCGGGTGACTATGCGGCCTGCCTCGACAAGGCGCTCGACATGGCCGACGTCAAAGGCCTTGCCGCACGCAAAGCGGCGAGCGCCAAGAACGGCAAGCTGCGCGGCCTCGGCTTCTCCGCCTACATCGAAGCGTGCGGCATCGCGCCTTCGCGCGCGGTCGGCTCACTCGGTGCGGGCGTCGGCCTCTGGGAGAGCGCTGAGATCCGTGTGAACCCCGTCGGCACGATCGAAGTGCTCACCGGCTCGCACAGCCACGGCCAGGGCCACGAGACCACGTTCGCGCAAGTCATTGCCTCGAAGCTCGGCGTGCCGATCCAGCAGGTCTCGATCGTCCACGGCGACACCGACAAGGTGCAGATGGGCATGGGCACGTACGGCTCGCGCTCGGGCGCCGTCGGTGCGTCGGCCATCGTGAAGGCATCCGAGAAGATCATCGCCAAGGGCAAGCGCGTCGCCGCCGCCTGCATGGAGCTGCCGGAGGACAGCGTCGACTTCGAGGCGGGCGAATTCCTCGGCCGTGGCACCAACAAGAAGATGACCTTCGGCGAGGTTGCCCTGCAGGCCTATGTCGCCCACAAGTTCGATCCGGAAGTGATCGAGCCCGGTCTCAAGGAAGGCTCCTTCTACGACCCGAAGAACTTCACGTTCCCCTCGGGCGTGCACATTGCCGAGATCGAGATCGATCCAGACACGGGCCGCACGAAGATCGAACGCTGGACGGCCGTCGACGACTTCGGGATTCTCATCAATCCGATGATCGTCGAGGGACAGGTGCACGGCGGCATCGCGCAGGGCGTCGGCCAGGCCATGCTCGAGCACACGGTGTACGAC
>JAEYYJ010000320.1 GCA_023430845.1 Pseudomonadota bacterium | reverse complement strand
TGGCTCATGGTGTGCACGACCTGGTCGTACATGACCGAATCCTGCGTCTCGATGCCGAGCCGGTTGAACTCGGCTGAATCGAAGGCGAAGGCGAGCGGATTGCCTGAGCCATCTTCGGTCGGCGGCTTGTCCCACCACAGCCCGACGAAGCAGACGCGGCCGATCTTCTCGCGGTTCTTGGAGACGACAGGAAGAAGCACCTTCTCGATATCGCGCCCGCGCCACCAGTTATGACCGACGTGGAGAATGTCGTAGATTTTTTCAGGCGCGGTGGCGGGATCGGTTTCGAGCGCCGGGTCGTAGCCGTAGAAGGTCAGCGGGACGTCGCGCGGTGTCGCGGGCGGCGCAATCGTTGGCTTGTGCACACGGTCGGCGAGCGCGTGGTAGTGCTCGATCCACTGAGCGCGTTCTTCCTCGGTGTCGTGATTGCGGTCGTATCCGTCGAGGCAGATGACAGGGTTATACATCCCGTCCATGTCGAGGATCATGCGATCGCTGCGGCCGATTGCACCGATGAGCGTCGCTTCGTGCACGGGGCTCAGGCGGTAAATCTCGGACTCGAAGAGATAGACGACCTTGTCGAACTCGCGCACCTGATCGGAAAAGTTGATCTCTGGCAGCCAGGGCAGTGCGCGGCCGAAGATCGCGACGCGGTGGCCGAATTCGGGCGCCACGCGCATGTAATCCGCCACGGCGTGGGTGTTCCCCGCATTGCCGCGATGCTTCATGACGAACAGGATGTTCATCGACTGCGCCCGGCGGCGAGCGCCGCCAGCTCATCGAAGCGGCGTGCATAGGAATGATGCTTTGCGAGGTGCGCGCGTGTCTTCAATACGGCGTCCCAGATGAGTTCCGGTTCTTTGACAGCCTTCGTCAGGTAGGCGGCGACGTCATCGCCCGGCACGAGCGCCAATGCTGCTGGACCGTACACCGCCTCGACCAAGGGCTTCGGCAGCATGAGAAGGGGCACGCTGTCGGCGTGGAATGTCTCGAATGAGCGGCCCGTCACGAAGTTCAAATGACGGAAGAGCGGCCGGTGGAAGATGGGCGCGAACTTCGATTGATTGAGATAGCGGAAAATCTCGTCGAAGCGCACACCGTCTTTGATCGTGACTTCGAGGTTCAGCATGAGATCGGGATCGGTGTCGATGCCGGCCATGCCTTGCTGGATCGCCCACTCGGGACGTTCCTTCCAATCCCAGCCGATAAGCCCTGCCCAGCCGACGTCCTTGCGCACGGCGGCGTGAGCCTTGAGGAAGTCGCGCACCTGCTCCCAGCGTTGCCAGTTGCTGCCGACATAAGCGACGCCGAACCAGCGTTCGCTGTCACGCCAGCGCGCAGCAGCTTGCTCGACGCTCGTTTCGGGCGCAGCCACGGCGTCGGGCGCGAAGGCATGAAAGAGGAACGAGCCGACGTCCGGACGCAGCGGGCTCAGCGACGGCTGAAGTATGACGTCCGATATGGCTCGGAATGCCTCATCCCACTCCCAGCCGAGATGGCCGTCCATCTTCTCGAGGTGATTGAAGTCGTGCTCGATAAAGATCGTCTCATTGTAGCGGCCCCAGAGATCCACGACGGCGCGCTTTTCGCGCGGGATCGTATCGATGAGGTGCGCGAGATGCGGCATCTGCGGAAAGTCGGCCGGCACCTGAATGACGAAGAGCGCGAGATCCACGCCATCGAGATCGGTCGTGTAGGGAAGCGACGGCAGCTCAGGGTTTGGCGGACCATAGAGCGAGACATCGTGTCCGAGCGCGCGACCGGCGGCGACATAGTGATGGATGGTCGAAACGCTGCGCGTCCAGGCATCGCACGAAGTGACGAGAAGGAGTTTCATGCTTGTCTCAGCCGCCCGTTAGCGCGCGTCCTTGGCGGACGGTTTCGGCAAGACCGTCCGCAAGCTGCGTGCGTGGTGCCCAACCGAGCGTCGCGCGCGCGTGCGATATGTCAGCTTGGACCCGGCGCTGCTCGCCGGGCCGGGCAGGTGCGTGGCGGATATCGTATTCTCCCGGCTTGTGGCCGAAGGCGCCGGCGGCGTAGTTCGCAAGGTCCTTGATGGTGGTCGAGCGCCCGCTGCCAAGATTGAAGATGCCGCCGGCTGCTTTCTCATTGGTGAGAGCCGTGACCCAGCCGTCGATGATATCGTCGATGTAGATGAAATCGCGGGTCTGCTCGCCATCACCGAAGATGATCAGCGGCTCGCCGCGGATCAGGCGGCCGGTGAAGATGCCGAGCACGCCCTGGTAGGGGTTGTCGAGTGCCTGGCCGGGGCCATAGACACAGAACATGCGCAGTGACGTCACCCGGAAATCGAAGTCGAGATCCGGCCGGATGGCCGTCGCGTGGACGTACCGCTCGGCGGCATATTTGGTGATCCCGTAGTAGGCGTCCGGGCTGCAGGGCTCGGTTTCAGGCGTCGGCACGCGTTCGCAATTGCCATAGGCGGTCATCGAACTTGCATAGATGAGACGCGGCACGCGGTGCTTCAGGCACTGTTGCACGACATTCACCGTGCCCTCGGTGTTCGTCCGCAGGTCACCGACGGGATTGTCGAAGGCTCGGATGATGGAGACCTGACCGGCGAGATGGCATACCGCGTCGAGCTTTTTCTCGAAGACCGGCTCAAGGTCTTCCGGCCGGACGACGTCGCCGAATACGAAATGCGCGCCAGTAGGAACGGCGCTTCGTAAGCCGTTGTATTCATTATCTATTACGAAGACTTCATGGCCGTCGGCGAGCAGGCGCCGGGTGAGGTGGGAGCCGATGAAGCCCGCTCCCCCTGTAACGAGAATTCTCATTGATACGGACGCTCCATGCACTTCGCAGCCAAGACTTGCAAACCATGCTCCCTGCGCAACCTCAGATGAACCGGCCATGAACGCGGCGCAAGCGCGAATGTTCCGTCTGAGCGGTGTTGCACAATAGCCTGAGGCAGGCCTGCAATACCGGCCAGCCTGCCGTGCAAACGGCCATTGTGCAGCGCACGGCTTTTGTTCATGTTCGCTCCAATAATATCAGGGGTCTGAACCATTGTGGCTGGCACTGCGTCTCAAGGTGCGGTTGCGCCAGCAGGTCGGGCTCGTGTGGCTCGGGTGGGGCTGCCGGTCCGATTGAAATGGTCCTCGAGGAGGCGAAATGCGCGGTAAGAGGGTTTTGATTACAGGAGGAGCCGGCTTCGTCGGCTGCAATGCTGCCC
Source organism: Pseudomonadota bacterium (assembly GCA_023430845.1). Classification (GTDB taxonomy): domain Bacteria; phylum Pseudomonadota; class Alphaproteobacteria; order Rhizobiales; family Hyphomicrobiaceae. Next base: position 1,257 of record JAEYYJ010000320.1, on the reverse strand, counting down.
GTTACTTCGGAACGCGCAACTGGCGCGTGACAGTGCTCGACGATCTATCGCGCGACGGCACGGACCAGAACCTCAACTGGCTGCGCGATGGCACATCCTTCGATTTCGAGAAGGTCGATATTCGCGAGCGGGCAGCCGTCGAGCGTGTGCTTTCCGAGCGACGCTATGATGCCGTGATCCATCTCGCGGCGCAGGTGGCGGTCACGACCTCGGTCACTGATCCGCGTACCGATTTCATGATCAACGCGCTCGGCACGTTCAATCTTCTGGACGCCGTGCGGCGGCATTCACCCGAGGCGGTCTTCATCTTTGCCTCCACGAACAAGGTCTATGGCAAGATCGAAGGTGCCCGCTACGAGCTCAGCGGCAATCGCTATGCCTATGTCGATCGTCCGCACGGCATCGACGAGGATCAGGCCCTCGATTTTCTCTCGCCCTATGGCTGCTCGAAGGGCGCCGCCGATCAGTACACGCTCGACTACGCGCGGATGTACGGCATACCCGCAACGTCGTTCCGCCAGTCGTGCATCTACGGCACGCGTCAGTTCGGCATCGAGGACCAGGGTTGGGTTGCATGGTTCACCATCGCCTCTCGCCTGCGCCGGCCGATCACCATCTACGGTGACGGCAAGCAGGTCCGCGATGTGCTTCATGTGGACGACCTCGTGCGGGCCTACGAGGCTGCGATCATGTCGCCCGACAAAATCAAGGGGCAGGCGTTCAATATCGGCGGCGGGACGAGCCAGCTTCTGTCGCTCGTCGATCTGGTCGGTCTGCTGGAGCAGCGTATGGGTCGCAAGATTCCCCTTCGCTTTGACGACTGGCGTCCGGGCGACCAGCGGGTCTACATCAGCGACGTGCGTAAGCTCGAGCGCGTTCTCGGCTGGAAGCCGGAGATCGGCGTTGCGGACGGTGTCGCGCAGCTCGACAACTGGGTGCGCCTCAACGAGAGCGCGTTCGGTGGACCCGCCGAGGTGTTGGTGCCGAAGCCCGCAGTCGCGGTGGCCGAGCCCGAGGTCGCCATTCCGGCCGAATAGAAAAGCTGCCCCTTATCGGCTATTGGTTCCCTCTTGAGTTCATGGAGGGTGGCTTGATGGGGGCTTCTTTCTTCACGTGCGCGTTCTGGGCGCATTGGCGGGCGCGGTTGGCGCTGCTCATGGCGACAGCGGCGCTAGCACTGACGGCCGGCACAGTCGAGCCGGCCGAGGGCGCTACGCGGCGCGCTTTCGTTGTCGGCAATTCGGCCTACCAGTTCAC
>JAEYYJ010000308.1 GCA_023430845.1 Pseudomonadota bacterium | reverse complement strand
TGTGCGGCACATCGACGATCTCGATGCCCGCAATATCGAGGCCGAGCTTTTCGGCGATGCTGCGGATCTTGTCGGCTGGACCGACCAGTATCGGCTTGATCAGGCCCGCTTCGAAGGCCTCGATCGTGCCGCTCAGTGCACTCTCGTCGCACGGGTGCGCAACGGCCGTCCAAAGCGGCGGATTGGCTTTGGCCGCATCGATGAGGCGCTCGTACTTCGCGTGCTGGCGTACATCGAGGCGGTGGGGCGATTTGAGCTGAGCAGTTGCCTTGGCCATGACGATCACCCGATCTTCGAGCTAGCGGCGGCCCACTACCATTTGAGATTCAAGGCAACGGTCCCGGGCACACCGCCTTCGAAGCTGATCACCTCGGCGGTCATCCTGAAGCCCTTGGGCTTGAGCTCCCGGTCGAAGAACTCGTAGGCCTTCTTCGCGAAGCCATCGAGCGACTCCGGCCAGTCGGCGTCGCCGTTGTTGATGCGGCGGCCGCGGTCGTTGCAATACTGACAGGGAAACGTCAGCACCTCGATCTGGTGCCTGCCCTGCTTTGCCGCGATCGTGATGGCGTCGTTGACGCGCTGGATGACATTGGGATGGACTTCACGGGCCAGGAAGGCTTCGTGCAGATCCTTCTTCACTTTCTCTTGCCTGAGCTTGTACTGGCGCTCCTCGTCCATTTTGGACGCTTCGGCTTCGGAGGATATTTCCTTGAGGTCACGCGGGCTGAGGAAACCGGCCATGATACGTATCCTCGTTCTGTTCTGACGGGCATTCGTCGGAGCTAGTTCCTGCGCCCCAGCTCCTGCGATCTTGATTTGCTTGTGGTTCTGAGGTGCGGCGGCGCGTCGCCATTACGGCGCGCGGACGGACGCTCGTCATCGAGCCTCAGCAGCGGCTCGATCTCGGCCAGCCTCTCTTTCGCGGCTGCTTGGCCGACCACATTGACTATGCGGCGCAGTCGACCGATCAACTCGGTGGCGAGGTCGCGATCCTTGGCCAGCATCTCCGGTATCGCATCCAGGCAGGCACGTTCGTCGAGCTGAAGCATGAAGAACTGATCGCGCAGGAGCTTCTTGAAGTCCCCGAGCGACATGCCGCTTCCCGCCTCCTCGCGCGCCCGCCGCAGCAGATTGAAGCCACGCTCGTCCACCATGCCTTCCGGCATGCGCACATAGAGCAGCGCGCGCGTAATGGCCTCGCGGGGGCCGCCGTCCGGGATGGCGCGCTTGATCTCCTCGATGCGCCGCTCGACGAGCGCGCGACGGGCCCCGTCCTCACCTGACTGCGCGCGGACCTGCCGGTCGGAAGCCTTGAGCCCGACGAGGGCCTGAAGAAACGGCGAGCCATAGACCGCGTAGAATGCGTTCTCGTACATGGCATCGCGCCAATCGCGGTAGGTGTCGAGACTTCTCTCGAAGTGCTCGGACATCTGCTCTTGTGCCTGCCACATCGGATTGCACGCAGGTACGGTGCGGCGATATCCCCGTGCCATGTCGATGAACGCATCCATCGACTGCAGGAAGGGGTTCTTCGCCGAGAACATTTCGTACTGCAATCGCAGGGGATGGAGATTGCGCATCCAGGTCGCCGCGCCGTCATTGGCGAAGTCACGGATCCAGGGACGCATGAATGTCCGGTAGAGACCGAGATTGATTTCCGACACGCGCGCGGCCGCAGCAAAGCAGCGCTCGTCCTCCTCGCTATTGGCGCCGAGCGCGCGGATATCGTCGAGCGTTCTCGTGACGAAGCGCACGAGGTAATCTCCCGTCACCAGGTCCGATGAGGGATCGCTCTCGCCCTTGGGTGTCAGGACGGCTTCGTATAGCCCGGGCGGCAGCACATCGATGAGGTCGATGTTGCTCGCAAACTCGTCGTGTTCCTTCCTGGCGACGGAGGCGGAGACGAAGATGCCGAGATGGCCGATGGTATCGTGCAGCGCATAGACGATTGTCTGACCGTTGGCGCGGATCTCATCGACGCTCTTGTAGAGGTCGAGTATCCAGTCGAGCGCCTGCTGCGGCGGCGTGATGTTGTCGGCCCTCGAGCAGAACACCACGATGGGCGAGCGGATATTGCGCAGGTCGATGCGCGTTCCATCGGACGCCGTCATGCTGCCCGAAGCGAGCTTGTTGCCGACGAAAAGCTCGTCCGCAATGAACTGCATCTCCTCCGCATTGAGCACGACATGCCCGCCCCACCACTCCTCGAACTCGAGATAGCGGGGCCCTTCGGTATCGATCTTCGAATAGAGATTGTGCGCTTTCGACCAGTACGTGTTCGATGGATTGAGGTTCTCGAAATTCGACACGAGCCACGCGCCGTCGAACTTGCCGTTGCCGAGGTCGCCCATGAGTGCGGCGAGCCATGTCCCGCCGAGGAGGCCACCGGTATAGCGCATGGGATTTTTCCCGTGCACGCCCGCCCAATAGGACAACGGCGAGCCGGCAGCGATGATCGGGCCGAAGAGTTCGGGACGCATCGCGGCGAGCATCATGACAGCCCATCCCGCCTGGCAATTCCCGATGACGGCCGGCTTGCCCTCGGCCTCGGGATGAAGTGCGATCACGTGCTCCAGGAATGCCGCCTCCGCGTGGGCAATGTCCTCGATAGTCTGGCCGGCCATGGGATCGGGAAGAAAGCCGATGAAGTAGCAGGGATGACCCGCCTTCATCGCGACGCCGATCTCGCTGTCGGCCTTGAAGCCGCCGATGCCCGGGCCATGTCCCGCCCTCGGATCGACGATCACGAAGGGCCGCTTCCTCTCATCGATCTCGATGCCGTCCGGCGGTGCGACACGCGCGAGAACGTAATTGACCGGGCGCGGGAGGCGGCGTCCGTCCATGACGAGCTCGGCCTTGAACTTGAGGACATGCGGCGCCGTCTTTGCAGCATGATCGGCGTAGCGCTCTCCGCGCTCCCGCATCACATCGAGGAAGAGGGCCGAGCGTTGAAAAGCGTCGGTCCAATAG
>JAEYYJ010000277.1 GCA_023430845.1 Pseudomonadota bacterium | reverse complement strand
CCCGAGCCTTCGCGCCAGCGCGTACGACTGGCGTCCGCTTGGCCGAAAGGCGCAAGCGCAACGCGGATATCTTCCTCGCTCATGCCGACGCCGGTATCGCGCACGGTCACGACGATATCGCCGTTCGGCGCGTTGACCGCTTCCACCTCGATCGTGCCGCCGGGCGGCGTGAACTTGATCGCGTTGCCGAGCAGATTGGTGAAGGTCTGGCGCAGCTTCTGTTCCTCGCCCTGGATGATCGGCAGGTCGGGGGCGACGTTGACGTTGAGATGGAGGCCGTGATCCTGGATGGCCTTCTCGAAATTCGCGAGCGTGTCTTCCACCGCGTCGGCGACCTGGACGTCGGTCGGATCGAGCATGAAGCTGCCACTGTGCAGCTTCGAGATGTCGAGGATGTTGTTGATCACCGTGAGCAGGTGCGTGGCCGCGTCCTGGACGAGGCGGGCGTACTCGACGATGTCCTCATCGGTGAGCTTGCGGTGCTCGTGTTCAGTCAGCAGCTTGGAGAAGCCGAGTACGGAGTTGAGCGGCGTGCGCAGCTCATGGCTCATGTTCGAGATGAATTCGGACTTGATCTTGTTGGCGAGCTGCGCTTCGAGCTTGGCAGAGCGCTCGGCCTCACGGGTGCGCTGACGCAGGACCGCCTCACTGAGGCTGATCGCGTAGCTTCCCATCAGGGAGCTGCCCTGGCCCACTCCAATAACCGCGTTCAGCATCGCGGACGCATCCTTCACTGATCAATGAATGGAACAACAATAGGGCCCAGAGCATAAGCATCGGTTAATCGCGTCGATCTGCCCTGTCGTGGTTCCACGGCTCGTCCACGTACACTATATGTGCTATGTAAATAGGCAGATTGGGCGCCCGCTGGTGCGGTGGCGTCCTTACAACGCATGGCTCGACCGGCAGCGGGGTGAGCCCTGGGAGCGGCAATGGCCCTTGAGCAGTTGGAGCGTCCGGTCGGGAGCGAGCTGATCGACCCTTTCGGGCGCCACGTCAGCTACCTCCGCGTGTCTGTGACCGACCGGTGCGACTTCCGTTGTGTCTACTGCATGTCCGAGCACATGACGTTCCTGCCGAAGCGGGATCTCCTGACGCTCGAGGAGCTCGATCGCCTCTGCTCGGCCTTCGTCGATCGCGGCGTGCGTAAGCTTCGGATCACCGGCGGCGAGCCGCTGGTGCGCAAAAACATCCTTTGGCTGTTCGAAGCGTTGTCGCGACACCTCAAGAGCGGCGCCCTCGAGGAGCTGACGCTCACCACGAATGGTAGCCAGCTCCCCAAGTACGCCCAGGCGCTCGCAGACTGCGGCGTTCGCCGGATCAACGTCTCGCTCGACACGCTCGACCCCGAAACCTTCCGCCGCATTACGCGGTGGGGCGATTTCGCCAATGTCATGCAGGGTCTCGAAGCGGCCGAGAAGGCCGGTCTCGCGGTCAAGATCAACGCCGTGGCGCTGAAAGGCGTCAACGAGCACGAGATCAGCGAGCTCGTGCGCTTTGCCCATGGCCGAGGCGCCGATCTCACGCTGATCGAGACCATGCCCCTCGGCGACATCGATGGCGATCGGACCGACCAATACTTGCCGCTGTCGATCGTCCGTGCCCGGCTGATGGACACGTTCACGCTGCGCGACATTCCCTACCGCACGGGCGGCCCAGCGCGTTACGTCGAGGTCCAGGAAACGGGCGGGCGGCTCGGGTTCATTACGCCCATGACCCACAACTTCTGCGAGAGCTGCAATCGCGTGCGCCTGACCTGCACGGGGACGCTTTATATGTGTCTCGGCCAGGAGGATGCGGCGGATCTCAGGGCGCCGCTCCGGGCGTCGGCCGATAACGCGCTCCTGCATACGGCGATCGACGAGGCCATTGCACGCAAACCCAAAGGTCACGACTTCGTGATCGACCGACGCAGCAAGCGTCCGGCCGTTCAGCGACATATGAGCGTGACTGGCGGCTAAGACATACAACCTGGTCGTGTCGGACGGCGCGAGAGAGGCAGCCGCCAAGGCGGCGCCGAGGACTGCGGCTGGGGAGGCCGAAGGGGTGAGCGAGCCCGAGGGGCACGGACGTCGTCCAGTTCTGGACGACGCCGGGGCAGGAGCAGGTAATCTCAGGGCCATCGCCGCGATGTCGCTCGCCATGGCGTCGTTCGCCTGTGGCGACACGCTCATGAAGCTTGCCTCCACGAGCCTGCCGACGAGCCAACTCCTTTTTCTTCGTGGTCTCGTCGTGTTCTTGGTCTCGTTCTTCGTGGCGTTCCTGACCGGCGCACTGAGAGAAGTGCGCCATGTCGTCGAACGGGCCATGGCCGGGCGCATCATCGGCGACGTCAGCAGTGGATGGCTTTTTCAGACTGCGCTCGCCCGCTTGCCTTATGCCGACCTCACGGCCATCGGCCAGCTCAGCCCCATGGCGCTTACGGCGGCGTCGGCGGTCTTCCTCGGGGAGCGCGTCGGCTGGCGCCGCTGGACGGCAACGGCGGTCGGCCTTGTCGGCATTCTGATCATCGTGCGGCCCGGCGGATCGACGTTCAGCTGGTGGGCGCTCGTCGGCATTGCCTCGGTCCTCTGCACGACATTGCGCGATCTATCCACGCGCGGCATCAACCGGCGCGTGCCCGCCATCCTGATCATGACGCTCTCGGCGGGTGCGGTCACCGTGGCCGCTCTGGCTGTGGCACCATTCTCCAACTGGCAGTGGCCAAGCCCCACGCTCATGCTCATGCTGTGTGGCGCGGCCGTATTCAGCTTGTGCGGCCAGCTCGGAGTCATCATAGGCATGCGTACGGGCGAGGTGTCGGCCGTCGTGCCTTTCCGCTATACGATCATCTTGTTCTCGATCGTTTCGAGCGTGCTCGTCTTCGGGTATTTGCCCGATGGGCTGACTCTGCTCGGGATCGCGATCGTCGTTTCGGCCGGCCTCTACACCTTCTATCGGGAGCAGAAACTACGCCGGCTTGCGGCACGACAATCCTGAAAACTGCGATGACATGAGAATCCGGACGGGCACGATCCGGAAGCGCGTGAGGTCGGCCTGAGTGCCGGCGAGGGAGGTAGAGGTGGGCAGCGGTTCATCCGAACAGAGCATTCGTGCGCCGGCCGCCGCGCACGCGCCGCAGCACAACAACCTGTTGGCCATTGTCGCCGTCACCGGCGCGGGCCTTTTTCTCATTGCCTCGGATGCCTGCCTGAGAATTGCCTCGGCAGAGCTCCCGCTCGGGCAGGTCGTCTCGGTGCGCGGGTTCGTTGGCTGCGCGGTACTCGCCTTTGCCGCATGGACGCAGTCTGAACTGCGCTGGCATCCGGCACTCGTGAAGCCGGCCGTTGGTTTGCGCGTCGCCGGCGAGCTCGGCGCAGCGCTCTTCTTCATCGCAGCCATTCTGCGCATGCCGTTCGCCAATGCGGCGGCCATCCTCCAGTTCATTCCCCTCGTCACCACGGTCGTGGCCGCCAGCCTCTTCGCCGAGCGGGTCGGCTGGCAGCGCTGGACTGCTGGCGCCGCCGGCCTCGTCGGCGTGCTCCTGGTGCTGCAGCCCGGCACGAGCGGGTTCACGTGGTGGTCGCTGCTCGCCGTCGCGGCGATGCTCTGCATGTCGCTGCGCGATCTGGCGACCACACGCATCGATCGCAGCGTGCCGACGCTGCTCGTCGGAACGGTTTCGGCGGCGGGCGTTGGCGTCGGAGGCCTTTTCCTGCTGCCCTTCGCGAGCTGGTCGTGGCCGTCAGGGGAGGCGGCACTGCTCGTGCTCGCGAGTGGTGTGTTCGTCGCCGGCGGCTTCTATTGCATGGTCCAGGCCATGCGCCTCGGCGAGATTTCGGCTGTCGCACCCTTCCGCTACGGCACCATGCTGTGGGCATTGCTGGTCGGCATTATCGTCTGGGGTGAGATGCCGAACTTCCTCGCCGTCGTCGGCATCCTCATCGTCATTGTCGCCGGCCTCGCCATGCTCGCCCACGAGCGCCGCCTGCGGGCGCGGCGTCTACAGGATCGGCAGTGATCATGAGTGCGCACGGCGATCACGCGACGTCGAACCTGCGCGCCATTGGCGCCATGCTCGTCGGTCAGGCGAGCTTCACGTTCAACGATGCGCTCATCAAGCTCGCGGCCACCGGTCTTCCGGGCGGGCAGGCGATCTTCATGCGCGGCGTTATGGCGATCCTGGTTTCGCTCTCGGTGTGTCTGGCTGTCGGCGCCTTCAAGTTTGCGCCGCTGCGCGGGCAGGGGCGCATCCTCACATTGCGCAACATCGGCGAAGTCGGCTCAACGTTCTTCTTTCTGTTCGCGCTTTTTCATATGCCGATCGCGACTGCGACGGCGATCCTCCAGTTGATGCCGCTCGCTATGACTGCCGGGGCGGCCATCTTTCTCGCCGAGCCCGTCGGCTGGCGGCGTTGGCTTGCGGCACTCGTCGGCCTCTTTGGTGTCATGATCGTCATCAGGCCCGGCAGCGACGCCTTCAACGCCTACTCTCTCCTCGCACTCTCGGCGGTGGCTTTCTCGGTGCTGCGCGATCTCTCGACGCGCCGCATTGGCCATCAGGTTCCAGCAATCCTGCTCGTCACCATCTCCGCCTTCACGGTGACGACAGCCGCTGCCGGCTTCGCGCTCGTCGAGGATTGGGTCATACCCACGCCCGGCGGGGTTCTGCTCCTGCTCTGCTCGGCCGTGTTCCTGCTCGGCGGCTACTATTTCATGGTCCATGCCATGCGCTACGGCGAGGTGGCGGTCGTCTCGCCATTCCGCTACTCCGTGATCATCTGGGCCGTCCTCGCCGGTATCCTCATCTGGGGTGAATGGCCCGATGCGCCCGCACTCATCGGCACGGGCGTGGTCGTTGCGG
>JAEYYJ010000235.1 GCA_023430845.1 Pseudomonadota bacterium | reverse complement strand
TCCCACCAGGAAACCTGCACATGGCAGCCAAAGACGTAAAGTTTTCCGCTGACGCCCGCGAGCGCATGATGCGCGGCGTCGACATCCTCGCCAACGCCGTGAAGGTCACGCTCGGTCCGAAGGGCCGCAACGTCATCATCGAGAAGTCCTTCGGCGCTCCGCGCACGACCAAGGACGGCGTGACGGTCGCGAAGGAGATCGAGCTCGAGGACAAGTTCGAGAACATGGGCGCACAGATGGTGCGCGAAGTGGCCTCGAAGACCAACGACGTCGCCGGCGACGGCACGACGACGGCCACCGTCCTCACGCAGGCGATCGTCCGCGAGGGTCTGAAGTCGGTTGCGGCCGGCATGAACCCGATGGATCTGAAGCGCGGCATCGACAAGGCCGTGGCCCAGGTCGTCGAGGAGATCAAGAAGCGCTCGAAGAAGGTCAAGAACTCGGACGAGATCGCCCAGGTCGGCACCATCTCCGCCAACGGCGAGAGCGCCATCGGCAAGATGATCGCCGAGGCCATGCAGAAGGTCGGCAACGAGGGCGTGATCACAGTCGAGGAGGCGAAGAGCCTCGAGACCGAGCTCAACGTCGTCGAGGGCATGCAGTTCGACCGCGGCTACCTGTCGCCGTACTTCATCACCAACGCCGACAAGATGATCGCCGAGCTCGACGATCCCTACATCCTCATCCATGAGAAGAAGCTCTCGGGGCTGCAGCCGATGCTGCCGCTCCTCGAGGCAGTCGTGCAGACGGGCAAGCCGCTGCTGATCATCGCGGAAGAGGTCGAGGGTGAGGCGCTCGCGACGCTCGTCGTCAACAAGCTCCGTGGTGGCCTGAAGATCGCCGCCGTCAAGGCGCCGGGCTTCGGCGACCGCCGCAAGGCCATGCTCGAGGACATCGCCGTCCTGACGAACGGCCAGGTGATCTCCGAGGACCTCGGCATCAAGCTCGAGACCGTGACCCTCGACATGCTCGGCCGCGCCAAGCGCGTGCAGATCGACAAGGAGAACACGACGGTCGTCGACGGCGCCGGCAAGAAGAAGGACATCGAGGCCCGCGTCAATCAGATCAAGGTCCAGATCGAGGAGACGACGTCGGACTACGATCGTGAGAAGCTGCAGGAGCGTCTGGCGAAGCTCGCCGGCGGCGTTGCGGTGATCAAGGTCGGCGGCGCCACCGAAGTCGAGGTGAAGGAGCGCAAGGACCGCGTCGACGACGCGCTCAATGCGACCCGCGCCGCGGTCGAGGAAGGCATCGTCCCGGGTGGCGGCGTTGCGCTCCTCAAGGCCACGCAGTCCATCTCGGTCAAGGGTGACAACGAGGACCAGGAAGCGGGCATCCAGATCGTGAAGCGCGCGCTCCAGGCGCCGATCCGCCAGATCGCCGAGAACGCTGGCGTGGAGGGCTCGATCGTTGTCGGCAAGGTGCTCGAAGCTCGCGGCCAGACCTATGGCTACGACGCCCAGGGCGACGAGTACGGCGACATGATCGAGAAGGGCATCATCGACCCGGCCAAGGTCGTGCGCACCGCGCTGCAGGACGCCGCTTCGATCGCCTCGCTCCTCATCACCACCGAGGCGGGTGTTGCCGAGGCGCCGAAGAAGGACAGCCACGCCGGTCACGACCATGGTGGCATGGGCGGCATGGGTGGCATGGGCATGTAAGCCCGCCGCTCAGGCGCGCGACGAAATGGAGGCCGCTTCGGGAAACCGAGGCGGCCTTTATGTTTTGTTTTCCGCCGACTGCTCTTCTCGAGGACGGCCTACCGGCCGGCGCGCAGTCGCGCGCTCAGGAAGGGCTCCGCAAGGAGAAGAGTTACGCCATCCTCAATAGCACGACGCCGAACAGCACCAGCACGCCGGCGATGACGCGTAGCTTGAGTAGCGGCTCGCCAAGAAAAACCACGCCGATCACCGCCGCGAAGAGCACGCTCGTCTCACGCATGGCGCCGACGAGCGCGATAGGCGCCTTCGTCATGGCCCAGAGCGCGATACCGTAGGCGCCGACAGACATGCAGCCGCCGAGCAGAAGCTGCCACGCGGAGCCGCGAAAGGCGGTTACGAGCCCATTGCCCCAGCGATAAGTGCCAAAAGCAACGAGCACTACGGCACTGGCCACGAAGCTCCACGCCACATAGGAGCCGACATGGGTCACGCTGCGCGCGCCGAGGCCGTCAATGATCGTATAGGCGCCGATCGTGAGCGCCGTCAGCAGGGCGAAACCGACAGCGCGCACCTCGATGCGCGTCGAAACGCGTCCGCCCTTGAGCGACAACGCCAGCACACCCGACGCGAGCAGCACGACACCGAGCCAGCCGAGAAGGCCGATCGGTTCGCCGATCGCGGACATGCCCATAGCTGTCAGCAGTGGCGCGCTGCCGCGTGCCAATGGATAGACCTGACCGAGATCGCCTGTTTCGTAGGCCAGCCCGAGCGCTTGAAAATAGACGAGATGGATAAGCGCCGAAGCGCCAATGAACCACCAAGCGACCGGCTCGGGCAGGGGGACGAACAAGCATATCGGCAGCGCCACCATACCGCCGGAGATGCCGAGCAGGGTGGTCGCGATTCGCGGCTCGACGCGCAGCTTCAAAAGCGCGTTCCAACCGGCGTGCAGCGCCGCGGCAATCAGCGTAACCGCGAGAACGAAGCTGTCCATGTCTGGAAATCGTTCAGAGCCCGACGGCTCAGCCCCCTGCGGATGACACCCAGTGCGGGTGCCGCAACCACCTCATTGCCGCCAGCCGCATTCTGCCAGCAGATCGCTCGGCAACCAAGGGGCTGGCCAAAGAGCTGCCGGAACTTACCCAGGAATACCCTCGCCGACCAACACGGCATGATTGTCCCAGATCCAGGGCGTCGATGCAGCACCCGTCCGCGCATCGCGCCCGCCACCAAGCTTTACAATCTGCCCGGTACCGGCAGTGGCCAGGAATTCCGCCGGCGCGCGCGTCGGCGCAATGCCGGAAATATCGTCGAGTGTATGCGTGCGCACGACCTTGCCCAAAGCGATATCCAGCACGACGGCGCTTGCCCCCTTCGAGCTGGTGATCGCAACCAACTCGCCGACCCGATCACAGGCGATGGAACTCACGTAACCTGAAAGAGCGCGTTCAGTCGCCGGCGGTATCGCGATAGCTTGCAGCGCGGCCTGACGTCGGTGCCGATAGACGAGCGCCTGTCCACCGACAGCCCCAAGCGCCACCTGCGCACCGATAATCACCGTCCCGTCGTGTGCGACATCGAGATGGCGAAGCGACAGCGCACCCATTGCGCCGAGCTCATGGCGCTCGAGTAGATCGCCCGTCCTAAGGTCGACATAAGCGAGCGTCGTCTCGATGGCATCGGGATTGAGAATGCGCCGGCCATTGCCCAAATCCGGATGCTCGATGAGGCCGCCGTTGGCAATGACGAGCACCGGTTGATCGCCGAGCAGCGCAAGATCGTGCGGTCCGACGCCGCCGCTGGAGAATTCGCCAATGCGACGGTATCCCGCGCTCACGTCGTAGACGCCGATCACACCACGC
>JAEYYJ010000060.1 GCA_023430845.1 Pseudomonadota bacterium | reverse complement strand
CCGACGTACATGTCCTTCACGCCGTACTGGCCGGTGAGATATGCCGCGCACGGCAGGATGCGGCGCTTGTCCTTGAGATAGCTCTCGGCCATCTGGATCGCCGACGACGCGGGCGCGTAGAACGCCGAACCCGTCTTGAGCAGGCCGACGATCTCACCGCCGCCCTTGCGCGTGCGATCGACGATCGAGTCCAGCTTCTCCTGGCTGATCCAGCCCATCTTCACGAGATCGGGGAGCGGCACGCCGCCAACCGCCGAGTAGCGCACGAGCGGCACCATGTCGTCGCCGTGACCGCCGAGAACGAATGCCGTCACGTCCTCGACCGAGACCTTCATCTCTTCGGCGAGGAAGTAGCGGAAGCGGCCCGTGTCGAGCACGCCCGCCATTCCGATCACCTTGTTCTTCGGCAGGCCGCACGCCTTCTGCAGCGCCCACACCATCGCATCGAGCGGGTTCGTGATGCAGATGACGAAGGCATTCGGGCAGTACTGTTTGATGCCTGCGCCGACCGATTCCATCACCCTGAGGTTGATGCCGAGCAGATCATCGCGGCTCATGCCGGGCTTGCGCGGCACGCCGGCCGTGACGATCACCACGTCCGCACCCGCGATATCGGCATACGAGCTCGTGCCCTTCATGGTCGAGTCGAAGCCCTCGACCGCGCCCGACTGCATGAGATCGAGGCCCTTGCCGGCGGGAACGCCTTCCGCGATGTCGAACAGGACGACGTCGCCGAGTTCCTTGAGGCCAACGAGATGGGCAAGCGTGCCGCCGATCATGCCGGCGCCGACGAGGGCGATCTTGGTGCGCGCCATGGTGAGTGTCTCCTTCGCGAGAAATCGAGCTGGAATGGGTGGCAATGCGCAGAGCGTCGGTCGGGCCGGTGCGGCGGCATCGTCGGCGTCGACTTAGCGGGAAATGCCCGGTCCGGCAAGGTTGTCCGGCGCATTCAGCTCAGTTGCCGAAGGTTTGGGCAGGACTTCTCCCTCTCCCCGTCCTTTACGGGGAGAAGGGGAAGAAGAGAGCATGAACCGCGGCTCTCTGCGGGCCCAGCCGGCACACCACGACGGCAAGAGGCGTCGGAACCACTTCATGAGCGCGCGACTGCGCGCCGGCCGTCAGGCCGTCGCACTTAAGAAAGAGTCTCGAACAGCCGCTTCTGCAGCATCATGCGCGGGACGAGCGACGAGATGTAGAGGTGCTCCTGCAGCGTATGCGCGCCGCTCCCGTCGACGCCGAGACCGTCGAGCGTCGCCACCTTGTGCGCGGTGAAATTGCCGTCGCTGCCGCCGCCCGTCGAGAGATCGTGCAGCTCGAAACCGAGCTCGGCGGCGATGCCCCTGGCGTGCGCGAAGAGCGCCGCGATCCCCGCGTTCTTCTCGAAAGGAGGTCGGTTGAGGCCGCCTTCGATGATGAGCTGAACGGCCGGATTGTGCGGCTTGAGCGCCTTGAGGCGTGCATCGAACTCCTGGCCGTCAGCAAAGCTCAGCACACGCATGTCGATTGTTGCCGTGCAGTGCTCGGGGACCACGTTGTCTGCGGTACCACCTTTGATCTGGCCGATGTTGAAGGTCACGCCGCGCTTGTAATCTGTCCAGCCATCGATCGTGACCGCCTGACGCGCAACCTCGGTGATCGCGTTGAGACCTTCCTGATGCTTGCTGCCGGCGTGCGCCGGCCGACCGCGTGCGCTCATGACATACCGGCCGACACCCTTGCGGCCCGTCACGACACGGCCACCGTCACGCGCCGGCTCGGTCACGAGCACATACTTCGCGCGCTCGGCCTCGGCCTCGATGAGGCTCCGAGACGTCGTGCTGCCGGTCTCCTCGTCCGCCACGTACAGAAAGCGGATGGGCAGGCCGTTCGGCGTCGGCCCGGCGGCAATGGCGCGATAGGCGCAAAGCGCGATGTAGGCACCGCCCTTCATGTCGTAGATGCCGGGGCCGTAGGCCTTGTCGCCCTCGACGCGGAAGGGGAGATCCTTCGCCAGCGTGCCCTTGGGATGCACCGTATCGAGATGGCAGAGAACGAGGATGCCGGGGCCGTCGCCGCCCCAAGCTGAGGTGATGCGCAGATGGTCGCCGCGGCCCTTGGTGCCCGGAATGCGCTCGACAGTGGCACCCGCCGCCTCATAGTCGGCCGCGCATTTGGACATCATCCGATTGACGCCCTCGACGTCGGCCGTCTGGCTCTCGATGTCGACCCAGGTCTTGAGGCCCGCGAGAATTTCCTCAGCCGTGATGTCCATGTCCCCGTACTCCCTCGAAGAGTGCCCGCTTGAGGTCTTTCTAACCTCTCTCGCCGGCGTCACCATTCACGTTTACGCGCGGCCTTTCCGCGCAATCCGGGCTTCCCTCCAGGTGACAAAAAGCGTCGAGCCGACGATGAGGGCGGCGCCGAGCCACGTCGACCAACCCGGGATCTCGCTGAAGAAGATGAACCCCCAGGCCACCATCCAGAGGAGCCGCACGTAGTCCGCGGGCATGAGGATGCTGGCCTCCGTCATCTTGAGGGCCTGCACGTAGCAGTAGTTTCCAATAGCGGCTACGACCCCCATTCCGATCAGTGCAATCCAGGCCTCGGTGCTCGGCATGACCCAGACGGGAATAGTCGCCAGTCCCGCAATCGGCGCGATCATGAGGGGCTGGTAGAAGGAGATCGTGATCGGGCTATCGAAGCGCGTGAGATCTTTCGCAATGAGCAGCGACATCGCCCACAAGATGCTCGATCCAACAGCAGCAACGGCTGCAAGCGAGATCGCCTCGAACCCCGGCTTCAGCACGACAGTCGCGCCGATCAGCCCGATCACGACGGCGCTCGCACGCCTGACGCCAACCGTCTCCCGGAAGTACAGCGCCGCGCCGATGGTGATGAAGATCGGCGTCGTGAAGCTCAGCACGCCCGCGTCCGCGAGCGGCATGTTGGCGAGCGCGTAGTACCACGTCCACATGGATGCGACGCCGAGGGCACCGCGCACCACCTGGAGCGGGAGATTGTTGGTGCGCCATGCCATGTGCCCAGGCCGGAAGACGAACGGCGCGGTCATCAGCAGGGTGAACACGGAGCGCAGGAAGACGACCTCGATCGAAGGCAGGTGCGCGCCGACATAGCGCACACCGAGATGCAGCAGGGACGAGTTGAACCCCGCGAACAGCATGAGGAGCACAGCCGCGACGACGGTATTCCGCCCGGCCGAGCCCACAGCGGCGGCTTCATGGCCGGTCATTTTCCCTCATCCTGCTTGTATCGCACTTGCCTTCAAACGAGGCCGAGCACACCGAAGAAACCAACGGCAAGCGCGCCGGCAAAAGCCAGCAGGAACAGCAGCCACCTCATCGCGCGCTCCCTCCCTGGGAGAGTGCCGCGCTGGCAATGGCAGCATTGTCCAGGCTGTGCCCGGGTTTACCGCTCTTCTGCCGGCCGGGCCGAATGGCCCGCAGCGCGACACCGGCGCACTATGGCAAGCGCGCCCCGACTTGGGTAGAGGCCACCTTCAGGCGCCGGCACGCTGATCGTCCGGCGAGAAGATCACATAGGCGAATATCAGAATGCCGAGGCCGACGATCATCGAGCCGCCCGCCAGCAACGGCTCGAATTGCGGATGGCCCGTATATTTGAGGTAAAGCGCGGGCAGCATGATCACCATGCCAAACACGTAGACGACGTAGTGCGCCATCGCGACGCGCCACGCCGCCTTGGCCGGCTGCAGGGCGTAATACCCGCCGAACAGGCCGGACGTCACCCAGCCGAGCAGGAGGATGTGGGCGTGCGCCGGCATTGCCGAATGATCCTGCGCAATGCCCATCTGCAGCCCGAGCCCCACACCAATCACAAGGAATATTGTCGCCGTCTTGATGAAAAGCTGCGAGATGCGCGGCATTGAAATCCTCCCTCGTTTTGTCGATGCTGGCCGCCGTTGATGGGGCCTGAACATAGCTCAGTCCGCTCTCGCCAGCGAGGACGCGGCCTAATGCGCCGCCGATTGACTTGCCGCCGAGCCGCCCATATAAGCCGAGCACTCTTTCGGAGATACGGGCGTACCGTTTCCGGCGACCACGCTGGGAAGCGGCGCGCCGATTGGTGTTGCAG
>JAEYYJ010000059.1 GCA_023430845.1 Pseudomonadota bacterium | reverse complement strand
GGCAAGATCACGCGCCTCATGCCGACGAAGGACGACGTGAAGCAGGCAGCGCCGGCCACAGTGCGCGGCACACTCCTCGGCTCGATCCTCGGCGTGCTGCCCGGTGGCGGCGCACTCGTTTCGTCATTCGCGTCCTACAGCCTCGAGAAACGCCTCGCAAAGGATCCATCCCGTTTCGGCAAAGGTGCCATCGAAGGCGTCGCCGGCCCGGAGGCCGCGAACAATGCGGGCGCCCAGGCGAGCTTCATCCCGATGCTCGCGCTTGGTATCCCACCGAATGCTGTCATGGCGCTCATGATCGCAGCGATGACCATCCACGGCATTACACCGGGGCCGAAATTCCTCACCGACCAGCCGTCTCTGTTCTGGGGCATGATCGTGAGCATGTGGATCGGCAATATGATCCTCGTGGTCCTGAACCTGCCGCTCGTCGGCATCTGGGTGAAGCTGCTCAAGATCCCTTATGCCTATCTCTTTCCCGCGATCCTCGTGTTCTGCTGCGTCGGCGTGTACTCCATCAACTATCGCGTCTTCGATATATTCCTGATGGCGGGCTTCGGCGTCTTCGGCTACTTCCTGCGCCGCATCGGCTGTGAGCCGGCACCACTCGTGCTCGGTTTCATTCTCGGACCGATGGTGGAGGAACAGTTCCGGCGCACGCTGCTGCTGTCGGACGGCGACTTCTCTATCTTCCTGACGCGTCCGCTGAGCGCGACGCTGATCGGCGTGACACTTGCGTTGCTGCTGATGATGGCTCTCCCTTCGCTGCGCAAGAGCCGCGAGGAAGCTTTCCGCGAACAGGATTGAGCGCGCCTTCGACCACGCGCGCTCCGCCACGCAATAGATAACTCGATGAACCATCAACTCGCGTCGCTCGATCGCGAGCGCGCTTTCGCACGCGCGGCGGCTCCAGCACGCAAAATCGAGCCCAATCACGTCGAATACATTGTTCCGCAATGCAGAATATATATTTTGACTTGCGGTACGAGGCGAGCGCTGCTCAAATGCGCAAAAATTCAGGGAGAAGACCAATGGGGCGGAGCCGCACGATCGAGCTGTTGCGGGATGTGGATGATCTTCCCGCCGATGACCGCCAGTTCGTTGCGGCGCTGGAACGCGGCCTCCGCGTGTTGCGGGTGTTCTCATCGGCGCACGAGACGCTGTCGAACGGCGAGCTCGCCCGCGGCACGGCACTCTCCAAGGCCACCATTTCACGGCTGACGTACACACTGAGCCGCCTCGGATACCTGACACACGATCCGTCCAGTGGCCGCTATCGCCTTGGCCCCGGCGCGCTCGCCCTCGGCTATGCGTCGCTGTCGAAGTTCGACGCGCGCCAGGTCGCGCGACCGCTCATGCAGAACCTCGCCGACTATGCCGGGGCGAGCGTGGCGCTTTGCGCGCGCGATGGGCTCAACATGATCTATCTGGAGCTCCGGCGCAGCCCCAGCGGTCTCGGACTCGGCCTCGACATCGGTGATCGCATTCCGCTCGCGACGACCAGCGTCGGCCGCGCTTATCTCGCCGCCATCGACGAAACTGATCGCAAACCTCTGCTCGATGAGATCCGGCGCAGCGATACGTCAGCGTGGCCGAAAGTGCGTCGCGGCATTGAGCAGTCGCTCCGCGACGTCGCGGAGCGCGGCTACTGCACGTCGCTCGGGGACTGGGTACCGGAGATCCATTCACTCGGCGTGCCGCTCGATGTGAACTCGCCGTACGGCGTACTCGCATTCAACATCGGCGGCCTTGCTTCGACGCTGCCGCCGCGCCTGATCGAAACGGATCTCGCGCCACGCCTGATAGCGCTCACTCGTCGTGTTGCAGAGCTGCTCGGCGCTGCTGGCGCAGAACAACCTTCCATCAAGCCGATCAAAGGCGGCCACTGAGAGCCGCCCTCGGAACAAGAACCAACTCAGTTGAAGCAGGAGGAAAACATGTCGAAGTCTTCTGTAACGCGGCGTTCGCTCGTCAAAGGGATGGCGTTGGGCGCTGCCGGCGCGGTGCTTGCGCCAAGCGTCATTGCGCGTGCGCAGACAACGCTGCGCATCAATGCCGGCATGCTGCCGATCCTCAATGGGCCTGTTTATATCGCACTGCGCGAGAAATACTTCGAGAAGCTCGGTCTCGACGTCAACCTGATCAAGTTCACCTCGGGCCCCTCCCAGTTCGCGGCGCTTGCAGGCGGCCAGTCGCATCTCGGCTGGGGTGGCATGGGCGCGTACCTCATCGCCAAGGCGAACGGCCAGGATCTGCAGTCGATCGCCGTTTTCATGGACTACAACAGACTGCAGGCGCTGGTCGTGCCGAAGAACAGCCCGATCAAGAGCGTGAAGGATCTGAAGGGCAAGAAGATCGCTGCCGTGCAGGGCTCGGACGCGCACTATGGCTTGTGGAAGCTGCTGCAAAATAACGGCATGGCGAAGGATGCCGCACAGCTCGTCGGCATGACACCGACGCAGCAGGTCGCGGCCTTCAATGCGGGCGACGTCGACGGCGTGTACACGTGGGAGCCCTTTGTCACGCCGATGATCAAGGCGGGCGGGCGCGAGATCACGCGCATGTCGGATCTCGATCCGGGTCCATCTTTCCTCAACTGGGCAGGGCGCAAGCAGTGGCTCGAGCAGAATCCGGATGCGATCGTACGTCTGCTGCACGGCTGGAACCAGGGCCTTGCGAAGATGAAGCAGGATCCGGAGATGGCTATCCGCTACACGCTGGACTTCACCGGCATGGCACGCGAGCAGGCCGATGCGATCGTCAAGGATCTCGTGCACTTCCAGGCAACGGATGCACTCGATCCCAAGAGCCCGGCCTATTGGGCCAAGGGCAGCAAGCTCCACACAGTGCTCAGTGACTTCCTCAAGTTCGGCAATGAATTCGGGCTGGCGCAGAAGACCATCAACATCGACGACTATGTCATGACCCAGTTCATGGAGAAGGTGAAGAAGGGCTGATGCGGAAGCGCATTGGCTGCATGAAGAAGGGGCGGGCGCATCCGCCCCTTCAGCTCAAGCTGGAGCTCACTGTTTCCCATGCAAACGAAGTCTGACGGTTTCTATCACACCGTAAGCGTGGCCGTGGTGGCGCTCGCGCTCGCACTCTGGGGTGGGCTCAGCGCAGCAGGCCTGCTGGAGACGAACACGTTTCCGCCTGTGCAGGCCATCTGGGAAGCACTGAGCGAACTCTTGACGCGCGGCTATTCGGGCAGCCCGTTCTACGTGCAGATTCTCGCGTCCATGGGCCGCGCACTTTCGGGCTTCGCGCTCGCGGTTCTGATCGGTGTGCCGCTCGGCATCTGGCTCGGCTCGAGCCGCCTCGCCGACGCGATGATCAGTCCGTTTCTGACGTTCATGCGGCCTATTCCGCCGATCGCGCTCGTGCCGCTCTTCACCTTCTATTTCGGGATTGGTGAAGGATCGAAGGTTGCGCTGATCTTCCTGACAGCGTTTCTCTACCTGACCGTCAACACGGCCGCCGGCGTTAAGAGCATTCCGAACGATCTCATTCTCGCATCGCGATCGCTCGGTCTGACAGGGCGGCAGATTTTCTCGCACGTGGTGCTGCCGGCATCGCTGCCGCACATCCTCACAGGCATGCGCATTGCGATGACGCTCTCGTGGGCGCTCGTCGTCGCGGCCGAGCTCATCGCGGCGCAAGTCGGCCTCGGATATCTGATCACCGATGCGACGACGTTCTTTCGAATACCGCTGGTGTTCGTTGGCATTCTCACCATCGGCCTCATCGGCCTCATTCTGGAAGGCATCCTGCTCATGATCGAGCGGCGGGTTCTGCATTGGCGCGGTAAGCAATGACGACGACAACAAACCCCCGCACGGCAGCGCTGCCACTCGTCATCTCCGGCGTTGACCGACGCTTCGAAGGTCCGAGCGGCACCATTCACGCCTTGGCGAACGTGGATCTCAAGATCGCGCCGTCAGAAATCGTGTCGATCGTCGGCCCCTCAGGCTGCGGCAAGAGTACGCTCCTGCGCATGGTCGCCGGTTTCGACACGCCGACGGAGGGCCGCATTCTTCTCGGCGGCAAGCCGATCACGGCACCCGGCGCGGATCGCGGCATCGTCTTCCAGCACCCGCAGCTCTATCCTTGGCTCAACGTGTTCGACAATGTCGTGTTCGGCCCGCGCATGCGCGGCGTACCGCGTGATGCGTTCACGCCGGCGGCCGAGCGCTACATCGAGATCGTCGGGCTCAAGGGCTTCGAGAAGCATTTCCCGTATCAGCTCTCGGGCGGCATGCGGCAACGCTTGCAGATCGCACGCGTGCTCATCAACGAGCCAAACATTCTGCTGATGGATGAGCCCTTCGGAGCGCTCGACTATCAGACGCGCCTCGAGATGCAGAAGCTGCTGCTCGATCTGTGCCTCGATATCGCGCCGACCGTCCTTTTCATCACACACGACATCGACGAAGCGGTGTTCATCTCCGACCGCATTTACGTCATGAGCGCGCGCCCCGGCCGGATTGCCGAGGTGCTAGATGTGAAGCTCCAGCGTCCGCGCGTGTTCGAGGAGTCAACGACGGACGAGCTCTTCGTGAAACTTCGACTTCAGGTGCTGAAGGCGCTGAAGCATTAGCCTGCCCGCGCGCATCGCGAGCAAAGATCGACAAGCACTCATCGCAGAGCTGAGAGATGGGTTTCTCGCTGGAAGCGCTGATCAAGCGTGCGCAGAGCCCTGGAAGCAGTTCGGCCACACCGGCACGCAGATGCCTGGATTACTCGTCCGCAAACAGGCAAAAGCAAAAACCCGCCAGCTCATCGAGCTGACGGGTTTGAACTTGGTTGCGGGGATAGGATTTGAACCTATGACCTTCAGGTTATGAGCCTGACGAGCTACCGGGCTGCTCCACCCCGCGTCACCATCCCGATTGCCAGCGATTGTAGCCGCTGGGATAGCCGGACGCAAAACGGGCCGCCGAAATATCGACGGCCCGTCTGCGTGCCTCCGGAAGGAGGAGATCTCGATAGAATTGTTCTTCATCACACCTTGGCAGACCTGGCAACGACCTACTCTCCCGCGTCTTGAGACGAAGTACCATCGGCGCTGGGGCGTTTCACGGCCGAGTTCGGAATGGGATCGGGTGCAGCCACCCCGCCAAAATCACCAGGTCAGCGAAGGCGTGATGAAGAATTCTGGTCTTTCCGTGTTCTCACACTCATCAGGCGACTATCCAGCCGCCCTGCCCAAGATGGGCATTAGATGAGCATTGCTTAATGAGAGCAATCAAGCCGATCGAGCTATTAGTACCGGTAAGCTCAATGCATTGCTGCACTTACACACCCGGCCTATCAACGTGGTGGTCTTCCACGGCTCTCAAGGGAGAACTTGTTTCGAGGTGGGTTTCCCGCTTAGATGCTTTCAGCGGTTATCCCGTCCGCACATAGCTACCCTGCTGTGCCGCTGGCGCGACAACAGGTCCACCAGAGGTGCGTCCAACCCGGTCCTCTCGTACTAAGGTTAGATCCTCTCAATTCTCCGACACCCACGGCAGATAGGGACCGAACTGTCTCACGACGTTCTGAACCCAGCTCACGTACCACTTTAAACGGCGAACAGCCGTACCCTTGGGACCTGCTCCAGCCCCAGGATGTGATGAGCCGACATCGAGGTGCCAAACGACGCCGTCGATATGGACTCTTGGGCGTCATCAGCCTGTTATCCCCGGCGTACCTTTTATCCGTTGAGCGATGGCCC
>JAEYYJ010000437.1 GCA_023430845.1 Pseudomonadota bacterium | reverse complement strand
ATGCCGCCGCCGTCGAGGCGATGATGGATCAGATCTGGAGTGCGGCTCCTCTCGATGCGCTCGTCAACAATGCCGCCGGTAACTTCATCGCTGAGACGCACAAGCTTTCGCCGCGTGCGATTGATGCAGTTTTGAACACCGTGCTGCACGGCTCCGCCTACTGCACGGTTGCGGCCGGTCGCCGGTGGATCGATGCCGGTCGCCGCAACTGCTCGGTGCTCTCAATTCTTACGCTTTCTGCGCTCAAGGGCTCAGCTTTTCGCGTGCCTTCGGCCATGGCCAAGGCCGGTGTGCTCGCGATGATACGAAGTCTCGCTGTCGAGTGGGGCCCCAAGGGCATTCGCACGGCGGCGATCGCGCCGGGCCCGTTCCCGACGGCCGGCGCCTCGCAACGCCTGACGCCGGGCGGTAGCGATAATGTCGTCGAGCGCGAAATTCCCTTGCGGCGCAATGGTGAGCACATCGAGCTGGCGAACCTCGCGGCGTTCCTCCTCTCCGACATGGCTGGCTACATCAGCGGCGAGTGCATCGCCATCGATGGCGGCAAGCAGTTCCTTAGTGACGCCGGCAGCCGTACGGTCGAGCTCATGAATTGGACGGATGAGGATTGGGCGCGTATGCGTGCGCAGGCCACGGGCAAGAAGTAAGGCCGCTCCGCGCCGTTAAATGCTCACGAAAGATACAAACCGCAGGAACTCAGTCAGAGTTCATTAAGCTTAATAATTCACAGTGCCTCCAGTCCGAGTTACGGGGGCGCTGCGTTTGCGGTGTGTATAGCGTGAGATTCGATTGGCGTCGGTGGTCGGTTTCTTCTTTCAGCAATTCTCTCGCCGGGCAGGCGGGTTCTTCTGCTAGCCCGGCAGTCGATGCCGTTTCGCCCGCGGCCTGCGGCCTCCTGGTCGCCCTCATCTTCGCCAGCCACTATACCCTGACCGGTGATTTCTGGACCGCGGCACTCCTTGCCGCGACGATTGCCGCTGCCATGGCTGCCGCAGCGTTCATCAAGACGCACCGGGCGACATGCGAGGAACTCAAGCACTCCCGCGCCCTCCACGAGCTTGTTGCCAAGAATGCTTCTGATCTTGTGACGCGCCACGATCGCCTGGGGAGCATCGACTACGCTTCTCCCGCGGCAGAGGCTCTGCTTGGCGTATCGCCGTCTCATCTCGTGCGGCGTGGGTTCACCGCTGCGATGAGTATCGGTAATGCCGCGCGCTGCCAGGAGGCGATCACGCAGTGCCTCGAGTTCAGCACGCCAGCCTCGATCGAAGTCGAGATCACCGTCGGCGCCTCGCCCCGCTGGATCGAGTTCCAGTGCAGTCCGCTTGCGGACGGCGAGAGTGTCGTTGGCGTGATGCGCGATGTCACGGCGCGCCGCTGGCACGGCATTGCCATGCGCCAGGCGCGTGAAGAGGCCGAGAGTGCGAGCCGCGCCAAATCAGCCTTCATCGCAACCATCAGCCATGAGTTGCGAACGCCGCTCAATGCCATCATCGGCTTTTCGGAGATGCTCCAGCGCGAGCTCGGCAAGCAGGAGGGTGCCGAAAAGCTGGCCGACTACAGCCGCATTATTCGCGAGAGCGGCGAGCACCTCATGAGCCTCGTCAAGGATCTGCTGGATATCTCGAAGATCGAGGCTGGTCGCCTTTCGATCTGCGCCGAGCCCTTTCATGCTCCCGATGTGATCACGAGCAGCATCGACACGCTGCGCCCCGCCGTTGCGGCCAAGTCCATCATCCTGGCGGTCGACGTTGCCGAAGATCTCGGCGAGATCAATGCCGATGCGCGTGCGTGCAAGCAGATGCTGATCAACCTGCTGTCGAATGCCTGCAAATTCACGCCGGAAGGAGGGCGGATCGAGTTCACGGCCACTGTCGAGGGCAAGAACGTGTTGCTCGCCGTGCGCGACAACGGCATCGGCATTTCGCCCGCTCACGTCGCACGTCTCGGTGAGCCTTTCTTTCAGATAGACAATTCGCTGACGCGTCAGCTCGAAGGTGCCGGGCTCGGCCTTGCGATCGTTCGCGGTCTTGCGGAGCTGCATGGTGGCCGGCTGAAGATCGAAAGCGCGCCGGGTGAAGGCTCATGCTTCACACTCGTGCTTCCGATCGATGCGGAGGTGAGCAGCGACGTTTTATCTCCCGATGATGCACCATCCAAGGAAGCCGGCATCGCGGAGGATGCTGCCAGCGAGGTTACGCCTGCGCATCCAATCGCGCTTGTCGCCTGAAGCTCATTCTATCGAAGTGGAGTTGCGTACCATGACCAGCCCTCGTGATGCACGGATCGCCGGCGCATTGATCGTCGTGCTTGCCGGTGGCGTCGTATGGAATGTCGCCTATATGCAGGACTCGCCGCGTGACCGCCGCAGGACGGCCATTCCGGTCGGCGTGCACGTGCCGCTGCCGAAGGAGAAGTCGGCGGCGGAGACGCGCCGTTCGCCCGGCCCCATGACACTGTCGCTCGCCGATCTTATCGAGCAGAGCGAGGCTGCTGCCCATCAAGCGTCGTCAAATCCCGCTCCGTCAGGCTCAGCCGAACGGCCGGCGAGCGCGGAGGCGACGCTGGTGCCCCCACTCCCCACGGCCGCTCCCGCTGTGCTGGTGCGTGAGGTGCAAGGTGCGCTTGCGGCGCGCGGCTATCAGCCTGGCGTTGCGGACGGTGATGCCGGCCCGATCACGCGGGCGGCCATCCTCGCGTTCGAGCACGATCATGGGTTGCCTGCCACCGCTGAAGCCAGTGATACGCTGCTCGCGGCGCTTCGCGCACCCGGGCGGCGCGTTGCGGGCGGCGCGCGCTGGCAAAATCCGACGGAGGCAGCGCGTGGCCTCGTCACATCGATCCAACAGCACCTGATCGCGACGGGGCACCTCAGGGGGCAGCCGACGGGCGTCCCCGATGCAGCAACGACAGCGGCGATCCGCACATTTGAAACGGCCCATCAGCTCGCGCCGACAGGCCGTATTTCGGCGCCGCTCGTGGCGCGCATCCAGCAGAGCCGCGCCCGCGTTGCCGCGGGACAGTGAGCAGCCTTACTCCGCCGCTTCCATGATCGGCGAGTCTGGGAGCGTATCGAGCATCCCGAGCGCGTGCAGGTAAACGTCGAGGATCGCTTCTTCCTCGTCGCGATCGTCCTTGGGCTGCTTCCTGATTCGCAGCACCTGCTTCATGATCTTCGGATCGAAGCCCATGGCCTTCGCTTCGGCGAACTTGTCGCGGATGTCACTGGCCAGCGCCTTCTTCTCTTCCTCGAGGCGCTCGAGCTGCTCGATGAGCTGGCGCAACTGCGCCTGCGCGGATGCTTGAAGCGACGTCATATTCTTACCCCACCATTGGACCCGATCCGCACATACGCTGCTGCAATGCCCTCGCAGCGACTCAGTGCGTCTCGTCAACGGTAGGAGCCTAGCGCGACGGCAGCAAGGCGCCCTCGAGACCGCTGTGTGTCCTGGGGAGAAAGCGGGAAAACTTGGAGGGGCGCCTTTACAACGCGGCGCCCCTTTTAGTCGGGCTACTACGCTTTCGATGATTTAAGCGCGCGAATCGCCTCGTCCCAGGCGTCGAGCGTCTTGGTAATGTCGGCTTCCGTGTGGGCGAGCGAGAGGTAGTACTTGCTCTCGCCCTTGAGGATGCCGGACGCGAGCAGCGAGCGATTGACGCTCGCCATCATCTTCGCATCGCTTTTGAGCGTGCCGCGGTAGTCGCGAATGTCACCCTCCGCAAAGATCACGTCGAACAGCGGCGGCTCTCCGATCACCTGCGCGGGGAGCTTCGCCGCCTTGATGCGCTCCGAAATGCCATCCATGAGCGCGCGCCCGCTCGCGAAGAGCTTGTCATAAGTGCCGGGCTGCTTGAGGATCTCCATCGTCGCGATGCCGGCGGCCGACGCTACGGGATTGCCCGACAGCGTGCCGATCTGCACGGTGAAGTCCTCATCGCCGACGGCCGTCTTGTCGAAGTGGCGCATGATCTCCGTCTTGCCGGCGATCGCTGCGAGCGGGAAACCACCGCCGATCACCTTGCCGAACGTCGCGAGGTCGGGCGTCACGCCGTAGTAGGCCTGGGCGCCGCCATACGCAAAGCGGAAGCCCGTCACCACCTCGTCGAAGATCAGCACGATGCCGTTCTCCTCGGTGATCTTGCGCAGGCCCTCGAGAAAGCCGGGCCTCGGCGGAATGAGCCGCTGGAACGGCTCGACGATGATCGCCGCGATCTCCTTGCCGTGTTGCGAGACGAGGCTTTCGACGGCGGCGAGATCGTTGAACGGCGCAACGATCATTTCCTCGCGGATGGATTTGGGAATACCTGCCGAGTCCGGCACTGCGGCAGGGAAGTTCGACAGGCGCTTTGGCGCGAGGCTCATGAGCCCGTAGTCGCTCATGCCGTGATAGCCGCCCTCGAACTTCAGGATCTTGTCGCGGCGCTTGTAGGCGCGCGCAACGCGCATGGCGTAGAGATCGGCCTCCGAGCCCGTCGAAACGAAACGCACCTGCTCAGCACAGGGGACGGCCGCGACGATTTCCTCGGCGAGCTTGATGCCCTGCGCATTGTTGACGAAGAACGTTGTCCCGAGCGGCACCTGCTCGAGCACGGCGGCTTCGACCTTCGGATGGCAATGCCCGACCAGCATGGGGCCGGAGCCGAGCAGATAGTCGATGTACTCGTTGCCCGAGAGATCCCAGACGTGTCCGCCCTTGCCGCGCGCGATGACGATGTCGAGGGCCGTATTGCCGAACGTGCCGGCCGGCAGGACCTTCCGTGCGCGATCGGCAAGCTCCAACTCGTCGGCACTGCGTTGCATTTGGCTCATCTCGGGGCTCCGCATGTTCATGTCTGGACAGGTGACAGCATCTTTGTGGCAAGCTTAGACTGGGCGCACACGCAATTGAAGCTGCCGATTGCGCATGGGGGCCGTGCCGTCGCCCGTGCGCCGGGACGCGCCACCATTCAACAAGAGGAAACGCCCATGCCCGTGATCCCAGCCGATCGCCTGACTGTCATCGCCAGTACCCTGCTGCAGTGCGCCGGTGCATCGAAGGAAGAGGGAGACACGGTGGCGAAGGGCTGCGTCGCCGCGAATCTCGCCGGCCACGACAGCCACGGCGTCATCGCCATCCCGACCTACATCGATCGCATGGGCAAGGGGCATATCGTTCCGGGCGCTCCCTTCGAGATCAAGCAAGAAACGGCGACCACCACCGTCATCGACGGCAACTGGGGTTTTGGCTTCGTCGTTGCGGAGCGCGCTGCGAAGATCACCATGGAGAAGGCGAACAAATCGAACGTCGCCGCTGCGACGATTCTGCGTCAGAGCCACGTCGGTCGTCTCGGCGCCTATCCGCTCATGGCGGCGCGTGAAGGATACATCGCAATCATGACAGCTGATAGCGGCCGCAGCCCCAAGGCAGTCGCGCCGTTCGGCGGTCGCGAGGCGCGCCTCGGCACGAATCCGATCTCGATTGCCATTCCCTCGGATCTGGAAGGACCGTTCGTGCTCGACATGGCGACGTCCGGCGTGGCTGTCGGCAAAATCAAGCTCGCTCAGGCCAAGGGCACAAAAATTCCGGAAGGCTGGATCGTCAACAAGGAAGGCAAGCCGACCACCGATCCTTTCGACTACGACAAGGGCGGCGTGCTGCTGCCGCTCGGCGGCGCAGAGGGTTTCAAGGGTTCGGGACTTTCAGCCGTCGTAGAAATCCTCTCCGCTGTGTTGCCTGGTCTCGGCTTCGGCGTCGATCCGACGGGGCGGCACAATGACGGCTGCTTCCTCGCGATGTTCAAGGTCGAAGCGTTCCGTCCGCTCGCGCAGTTCAAGGCCGAGGTCGCGGATTTCGCGCGCTACCTGAAAGCGACGCCGCCTGCCGAAGGCTACAGCGAGGTCATGTATCCCGGCGAGGTCGAGTTCCGCCGCGAGCAGGAGCGCCTCAAGAATGGCGTCGAAGTCGATGCCAAGACGTGGAAGACCTTCGGCGACCTCGCCGCGAAGTACGGGAAGGAAGGGCTGGTGGCGTAGCTCATGTTGAACACGTGAATCGAAAAAATTAGTGCGGCGCAGCGACGAAATCACGTTGCTGCGCACACCTCCTGGGAACGCTGAACCGCGCTTGATTCAGCAGAATTTTGCCACGTTTCCTCGGGCTTCCGCCCGGAACTATCGCTCTTCTCGATCGTTTTCATCCCATCACGAACTTTCGAGGAGCAGTACCGATGAGAGCCTCAGTTCTTGCGGCTTTTGCCGCAGCCATGATGTCGTCGACGGCCATTGCGCAGACGACCACGGCTCCGCCCACCACGACGCCTCCGGCGACCACGCAGCCTGCCACACCACCTGCGCGCGCTCCGGACACTCAGATGAAGTCGCAGGCGCCGACCGAAGAGGTCAAGGGTGCGTGGAACGCTCGCGATTTCATGCGCAGCCGCGTTTACAACATGAACGGCGAGCGGATCGGTGACGTGAACGACATGCTCGTTGACGATAGCGGTCAGGTGACCGCGATCATCGTCGGCGTCGGCGGCTTCCTCGGCATTGGCGAGAAGGAAGTCTCCATGTCGACGGATCAGGTGAAGCGCATGATCCACAGTGATGGCCAGGCGTATTTTACCGTCAACGCCACCAAGGACCAGCTCATGGCGGCGCCCGACTACGTGAGGCCGGCTAAGGCCGCGCGTCAGGCACCGAAGCCCACTGGGACTGGCGGCGGGACGACCCGCTAAAATGGACTGAAGGGGCGCCACGCGGCGCCCCTTCTGTTTAAAGCGTGCGATGCGGGGCATTGCCCCTATTGCGTTGCATGAAACCCGCAACTCGAACAGACGAGGAGGACCAAATGGCCTCGGCAACACAGCATCCCAATCATCAGCTCATTTCGAGCGAGGACGTCGAAGGCACGAACGTCTACGGCGCCGGTGAATCGAAGGTCGGCGAGATCGATCATCTCATGATCGACAAGCTATCGGGCAAAGTGACCTATGCCGTCATGAGCTTTGGCGGTTTCCTCGGCCTCGGCCACAGCCACTACCCGGTGCCTTGGGCCGCGCTGAAGTACGATCCGGCCATCGGTGGCTATCGCACCGGTATCACCGAGCAGCAGCTCCGCGATGCTCCCGAATTCAGCGACGACATCTGGGGCGATCGCAACTGGGAGACACGGACGCACGAGCACTACGGCGTGCCGATGTATCCCTGATCTCGCGTAGCATCTTCTAAGCTTGGAGCGCGCCTGCCGATACCTCGGCAGGCGCGTTCGCATTTGTGAACCGGCATCTGCGGAGATAACCTTGAGGGAACGAGAACAAGAA
Organism: Pseudomonadota bacterium; assembly: GCA_023430845.1. GTDB lineage: Bacteria > Pseudomonadota > Alphaproteobacteria > Rhizobiales > Hyphomicrobiaceae. The sequence goes on along the minus strand of JAEYYJ010000437.1, from coordinate 920 downwards.
TAAGCACGCAGGGAGCCCAAAGGAATGACCATCATCGATGCCCAGGTACATCTCTGGGCCAAAGGCACGCCGACCCATTTGCATCTCGAACGGCCCTATCTTGCCGATGAGGCCATTCGTGGCATGGACGAAGCCGGCATCGATGGTGCCATCCTCCACCCGCCGATGTGGGATCCGGACTCGAATGAGCTCGCTGTCGAAGCGGTAAAAGCCTATCCGGGACGCTTTGCCATCCTCGGCAATTTTCCGCTGAACAAACCGGAGAGCCGCGCGCTCGTTCCGACGTGGAAGCAGCGGCCCGGCATGCTCGGTCTGCGTTTTTACTTCAGCTCGCCCGAGCGGCGTAGCTGGCCGCTCGACGGTACGATCGACTGGCTCTGGCCTGCAGCCGAGAAGGCCGGGCTGCCCGTGGCCGTGCTCGCCGACTACTGGCTGCCGCGCCTCGGTGAGATCGCGGCTCAGCATCCTGACTTGAAGCTCATCGTGGATCACATGGGTGCCGAGCGAATTTACAAGGGCGGCGATGCCGCGTTCGCCGGCATGAAGGAGCTGACCGCGCTCGCGAAGCATCCGAATATCGCCGTCAAGCTGACCGGCGGGCCATTCTATGCCGACGATGCCTATCCATTTCTCAGTCTGCACAAACATTATCGCGCGCTTTACGACGCCTTCGGTCCGCGTCGGCTGTTCTGGGGCACGGACATCACCAAGATGCCCTGCTCGTGGCAGCAGTGCGTTTCGCACTTTCAGCAGATCGAATGGATACCCGAAGCGGACAAAAAACTCATGATGGGCGATGCCGTCTGCGACTGGATCGGTTGGAAGCGCTAGGCAGGCTGTGGCGGCACCGCGCGTGCGAGCGTCACGGCCACCGTCGCCACGATGTCCGCGACGCTGGCGCCGCGCGAAAGATCCGAGAC
>JAEYYJ010000409.1 GCA_023430845.1 Pseudomonadota bacterium | reverse complement strand
TCCATTTTCAGTATGGAAGGAGGGTGCGCCATGCCGCAATGATCGATCGCAAAGTCGGGATCGAGAAAATGGACCAAGCTGGTCTTGATCCGGCCGATCTCGCCTCCCACGTCCATACTATGGCCAGCCAATCAATCGGATAAGAAAGGTTGCCTCAGCATGACGACACCCCTCGAGATCTCCTTCCACGGAGTCGACAAGAGCGAAGCGCTTGAGACTCGCATCCAGGAGAAATTTCAGCGCCTGCATGGACATTTCGACCGCATGACCCATGCACGCGTCGTGATCTCGTCACCGAACCGCACGGACGCGCGCGCCAAGATGTTCACGGTCAAGATCGACCTAGGCATGCCCGGACAGCAGCCGATCGTGATCAATAGCGAGGGGGACTACACGGACGTCTTCATTGCACTGCGTGATACCTTTAATGCGGCGCAGCGAAAGCTCGATGCGACCGCTGGCAAGATGACCAACACGGCCAAACGCGAGCGGGCGCGGCGCAAGCCGACGCCGAATGGCGCATCCTGAGATCAAACGGCGCGTAAGCTCGTCACGCGGGGTGAAAATCGCCCACTTGCGGCGTTTCAGGTTTGACTTGCGTGGCACCGGACGTTAGTCCGGGTCCATGCTGTTCATTGTTGCTGAGCGGCACTCGTCGACGCCTGAGCGCATCAAGCGCTGCGCTCATGGCATTCCAACGCGGCTCTGCATGTCTCTGCGGCTGGAGCCCGGCATCCTTCTCGGCGTGTTCATGCCTCGTGCTGAGGTCGCCGGAATCCGAAGAACATCAGGGTAAGAGTCAGAGCTGGCTGTGTTCCCGTTGTTTCTTCGCGGAGGGCACACGATGCTCAAGCTCATCCACTATCCCCGCATTATCGGGATGCTTCTTGCTTTCGCTCTCGCGCCAATCTTGTCCGGCAACGCCGCCGCAGAAGAAGCGATCTGCGAAACCAAAAAGCCCATCGTCTTCGGTGGTCTCGATTGGGATTCGAACGCATTCCACACTGCGGTGGCGCAATTCATCATCAAGCATGGCTACAATTGCGCAGTCGATCTCATACCGGGGGCAACGATCCCGCTGCACGCGGGCATCGCGCGCGGCGATATCGACATCCTCATGGAGGTCTGGCCGGGCAGCAATCCACCCAGTTGGGAAGAAGGCGTTGCCAAGGGTGTGCTCGTATCGCTTGGCGTGAATGTGCCGGATGCCGTTCAGGCCTGGTTCGTGCCGCGCTATCTCGTCGAGGGCGAGAATGCTCCCGCAAAAGGCTTGAGGTCGGTTCAGGATCTCCCGAACTTCAAGGACGTTTTCCGTGACCCGGAAGAGCCGGGCAAGGGGCGCTTCTATAATTGCATCGCCGGCTGGCAATGCGAAATCATGAATACGAAGAAGCTTCATGCCTATGGCCTGACGGAGCACTTCACGAACTTCCGGCCGGGATCAGGCGCCGCGCTTTCCGCCGCGATCGATTCATCCATCCGCCGGAAGCGGCCCGTTCTCTTCTATTACTGGGGCCCGACGTGGCTACTCGGCAAAATTCAAAAAGATGTCGTACGTCTTGAAGAGCCACCCTACGACGAAGCCAAGTGGAACGCCTTGCAAGCCGTAGCGGATCCCGCAACGGCGAAGGATGCTACAGCCTACCCGGTGGTGCGCATCGACATCGGCGCGCGCGCCGACTTCGTCGAGCGAGCGCCCAAGGTTGCCGAATTCCTCAAGGCCTATACGACCTCCGACGCGCTCGTATCCGCAGCACTTGCGCACATGCAGGAGAGCGGCGGCAGTGCCGAAGACGCCGCGCGGCATTTCCTCACCACCAATGCCGATACCTGGCGAGCGTGGGTGCCGGAGGGCGTCGCGAAGCGCGTGACGGCCGAGCTGAACTGAAGCCCGGAAAGCCGGACGCTCGCAGAAGCCCATCAGCGCGTTGTTGCCAGGTTCACTTGCCGGCAACGCGCCTCCGTTTTCATCATCTTCGAAGGATCAGTGATGGGTGGGTTCATTTTTCCTGACTTCGGCACACCTCTGAAGAACGGCACGAACGCGTTCATCGACTATCTTGTCGTAACGCACGGAAACGCGTTTGAGACCTTCTCGAACGGCCTTCTCGCGATGCTGGTCGCTCTCGAGGGTCTCATGCGGAGCGCGCCACCATTGATCGTACTAGCCGTCGTCGCCGTTATCGCATTTGCTGCGAGCCGCCGCTTACTTCTGTCGCTGTCTGTCGTCGGATGCCTCTGGCTCATCGGTGCTTTGGGCCAATGGGATCAGGCCATGCAGACGACTGCGCTCATCATCGTCTCCGTCGGATTCGCGATCCTCATCGGGCTGCCGCTCGGCATTCTCTCCGCGCGATCGCGCATAGCGAACCGGGTGATCTCGCCGACTCTCGACCTCATGCAGACCATTCCGAGCTTCGTCTATCTGATACCCGCCGCAATGCTTCTCGGGCTCGGCAAGGTTCCCGCTATTCTAGCCACGGTCATCTATGCGACGCCGCCGCTGATCCGCCTCACCGATCTCGGCCTTCGCCAAGTCGATGTTCCTGCAGTCGAGGCAGGGCGCGTATTCGGGACGACGGAATGGCAATCCATTCGCTTCATACAATTGCCGCTCGCTCTCCCATCGATCATGCAGGGCATCAATCAAACCACGATGATGGCCCTAGCCATGGTCGTTATCGCCTCGATGATCGGCGCCCGCGGTGTCGGCGAAACGGTACTTCTCGGGCTGCAGCGGAACGACTCCGGTCAAGGCCTGATCGGCGGGCTCGTCATCGTGCTGCTGGCGATTATCTTCGATCGCATCAGCCAGAGCTATGGCCGCCGCCTTCAAATGTGGCGCTGATGCCGGAGGACCGCTGAGCTCTAAATTCCACGCTCCTGCTCGATGCGCTCATACGCGCGCTGCACATCGACAGCATAGTCGCGTGTGATCGGCACGGCATCGCGCTTCTTTGCGAGCTGCATGTGGAAGACTTCCTGTGATCCCGTGCGGAACATCATCTCCGCGCTGATCAGGTAGAACTCCCACATGCGGCAGAAGCGCTCGTCGTACATCCCGGCGATCTTCTCCCGGTTCGCCTCGAAGCGCTCGTGCCAATGCCTGAGCGTCGTCGCATAGTGCACGCGCAGGAACTCGAGGTCGGTGACCCAGAGGCTGTTGTTCTCCGTCGCCGGAAAGACCTCCGAAAGCGCGGGCGAATAGGCGCCGGGGAAGATGTACTTCCTGAGCCACGGACTCGCCGTGCCGGGCGGACTCATCTTGCCGATCGAGTGGAGCAGCATGACGCCATCATCGGTCAGGAGATCATTCACCTTCGCGAAGAACTCATCGTAGTGCCCGACGCCCACGTGCTCGAACATGCCGACTGAGACGATGCGATCGAATTTCGTCGTGAGCTGCCGATAATCCTGCAGTGCGAACTTCACGCGCCCTTCGAGGCCCGCTGCTTTCGTGCGCTCGACAGCCAGCGCGTACTGCTCCTTCGACAGCGTGACGCCGGTCACGTTCACGTCGGCGACCTGCGCGAGATAGCGCGCGAGCCCACCCCAGCCGGAGCCGATATCGAGCACGTTCATGCCGGGTTTCAGATTGAGCTTGGCCGCTATGAGACGGCATTTGTTGCGCTGTGCCGCTTCGAGCGTCTCACTCTCCTCGCGAAAGTAGGCGCACGAATAGAACAGCTCCCTGTCGAGAAAGAGCTCGTAGAAAGCATTGCCGAGATCGTAGTGGTGCGCGACGTTCTGCTGTGCCTTGCCGATCGGGTTCGCCTGCTGAAAGCGCTTGAGGCCACGTGAGACACGACGTAGCACCGCTTGCACAGGCTGGTTGCTGAGCGAGAGACGATTGATCGAGAACAGCGTCAGGAAGGCACGCAATCCCGTGTCCGGGAATGTCATGCGCCCGTCCATATATGCTTCGCCCGCGTGCAGCTCAGGATTGAAGAAGAGCTTGCGGTAGAGGCTCGAATCGGTGAGCTGCATATTCGCGCTCGGGCCCGGCTTCACGCCGCCGAATACATGCGTTTTCCCCTCAGCGTCCACGACGTTGAGCGTGCCGATCTTCACGAACGAAGCGAGCATTTTGGAGAGTGGAAACATTGCGCGCGGCAACCTCCTCGTCAGATGCGACGGAAGCTGACGAGTGTTACCCTATATGGCGCCCCCGTCCACCACTGAGGGCACCGTATACGTTCGTCAAATCCGCTTGATCATGTGGGTAAGTGAGCGGTCGCTCAGCTCCTCCACGCGCTCGATCGCGTAACCGTTGCGCGTGTACCACGCGACCAGATGCGCGAGCACCGTACCCGTATAAAGGCGCAGCGTGCCGAGACCGAGCTCCCGCGCGCGCACCTCGGCAGCCGCGAGCATGGCATGACCCAGCCCGGCTTTCTGGCGCGTGGTGTCTGTCGCGATGCTCCAGATCAGCAGATCATCGGCACGCGCCTTGAGGATCAGGACACCTTCGATGCCGCCATTCGCCGGAACCCAGATCTCGTAGTTGTCGAAGATGACTGCATAATCGGTCATGAGCGGTAGCGGCTCGACACCGAGTAGTTCACGATTGCGCGCATAGGCTGCGCGCTGAACAGCGACAACCGCATCGAGATCAGCGCGCGTCGCACGACGCAGCACGAGATTGCCAACCGTGAGCATCAGCCTTCCTCCGTGGCAGAACGCAACACCTTGCACGGCGCTCTGCCTCGGCACAATATCGGCACAACATTAGAACCATGCCAGGGAGATCCTGACGATGACCGCACTGCACGCGCCGGAAGCGGCCGCCTTCGACTACGCGAAACTCGCCGCCGATCTCGAGCGCCTGCTGCGGCTGCGCTCGTTTCCTTTTGCCATGAAGCTCTACGAAGACCGCAGCGAGATGGAGGCCATTCCGCGCATCCGCCGCCCCAAGGCCGTGCACACGCTCGACCAGGTCGTCGCCCAGGCCTCGCGGCTCGGCTGGACGGTCGGCATCACATCGGACGACCTCGTCGGCGCACAGTGCCGCGCGGTGGTCGGGCTCGGCGGCGCCAAGGACAAGAAGTGGAAGTCCGGCGCGCATATGGTCAACGTCTGGTTCTCGACGCCTGAGGACGCCAAGAAGCATCAATCGGCCATGCACTGCGTGCCCGACGGCAAATACGACGCGCTGGCGGTGGCACCGCTCTCGGCCGGCCGGCTCGATCCGCCGGATATCGTCCTGTTCTACGCGACGCCAGGCGCCATGATGTACTTCATCAACGGGCTTCAATGGGCTGGCTACAAGAAGTTCGATTGGGGCGTCGTCGGCGAAAGCGCCTGCGCCGACAGTTGGGGACGCGCGCTCACAAAACGCGAGCCGTCGCTCTCCATTCCCTGCTTTGCCGAGCGGCGCTATGGCGGTGTGCTCGATGACGAGATGCTCATGGCATTGCCGCCCGACCAACTCGCGAAGGCAATCACGGGGATGGAAGCCCTCGCGAAGAACGGCTTCCGCTATCCTTTCGCCCAATACGGTATACAGAACGACGTGCGCGACGGCATGGCGCGCAGCTATCCGGATCGCGGCAAGAAGTGAGTGCTGCCGCGCCCCGTGCGCCGCGAATGTGTCGTTGAGGCCGCGGGGAGCGACGAATGACCGCTCTCTCGGCAGATTTCGCATGTCCGCCATGAATCAGTCGGCGGATCAGGCTATACTCAAGGTTCATAGGATATGTTTGCCGCCGTCGTGA